>NZ_VWWC01000113.1:0-24758 GCF_011753175.1 Burkholderia sp. Cy-637
TCCGCCTCGCGCTGGTGCCCGGCCTCGGCCACCCGCTCGTCGTGGCCGCGCCGCTGTTCGGCGGCACGCTCGGCGGCCTGCACGAAGGCCTCGGCCGACATGATCCACTTGCCCAGCGAGTCGGCCTCGGTGCCCGGCGCCACCGACAGCAGCGCCGTGACCAGCGCCTGCTGCGCGTGGCTGCGCTCCGCGCGCGCGGCTTCCAGCTCGCGTACCAGCGCGTCGAGCTTCTGCTGCGCGGCGAGCGCGGCATCGCGTTGCGCGAGCCAGGCGCCGATATCGTCGAGCGCGATGCCGGGCAGGCCCGCGCCGGCCGCGAGATCGGCCCAGGCCTGGCGCGTCGCGTCGAGCGAGCGCGTCGCCTCGGCCAGGTCCGCTTCGCGGCGCGCCAATTCGGCCTGCGCCGCTTCGCGCTGCTGGCGCAGCGATTGCAGTTCGGCCGCGGCCTGCACGGTATCGAGCTGCGAATCGACCAGCACGTCGGCATGCCGGATCGCGTCGTCGACCGCCGCCGCGCCGTCGCGCAAGGCCAGCGCGCCGCGCTTGACCTCGCCCCAGGCCTGGTCGCGCTGCTCGCGCGCGGCCCGCACCTCGCTGCTGGTGACGACGTGATTGCCCTGCGCGAAGTGCTGCTCCTGCAAGCGGATCTTCTCGAAGCGCTCGCGCGCCTCGCCCAGCACGCCGCGCGCCATGGCGGCGGCGCTCGCCGCCTCGCTGTCGGCCTTCTGGCAGGCGTTCAGGCGCTGCGCCGATGGCAGGTCCAGCGTTCGCAACCGCTCGACCGGCATGCGCCAGCGGCCGAGCCGGTCGAGCGCCTCCTCGAGTGCGTGGGCGGCCTCGCCTCGCGCCTGCTCCTGCGTGCGCTCCTTCGCGTCGCCGTGGCGATGGGCCTGGGCTTCGGCCAGCGCGAGGCGCAGCGCATCGGGCACGGCCTCGACCACGATCGCCTCGCGTTGCCGGTGCAGCCGATCGAGCGCGCGCTCGCGTTCGTCGAGCGCATCGCGTGCGCCGGCCAGCGCCTGCGCCAGCCCGCCCTGGCGGCGCAGCAGGTTGCCGACCGTCTTGAGCGCCAGCGCGGACGGCAGCGCGGCGCGCAAGCCCGCTTCCTCGCGCGGCCAGCCCAATTGCCCGGCCGCCGCGGCAGCCGCGTCGAGATGCTGCCGCCGCGCCGCCTCGACGCCCGGCAGCGCCTTCTCATGCGCCGCGCAACTCGCGCTCAGCGCCGCCAGCGCGTCGATCTCGGCGGCGAACTTCAGCGCCTCGGGATCGGCGACGATGGCTTCGCGCGCGGCCTGCCGCCGGGCCAGGTCCTCGCGATGGAATTCGAGGCCCTTGGTGCCGACCGCGAGTTTTTCCCGCGCCGCCAGCAAGTCGGCCGTCGCGCTGGATGGCAGCTCGACCACGCCGCCCAGCTCCGCCAGTTGCGCGGCCTTCTCGCGCCAGCCATGCAGATAAGGCGCGAGCCGGCGCACGCGTTCCAGCGTGGAGCGCAGCCGGTCCACCTGCCGGCGCCGTTCGTCGGCCTCGGCGATCTCGCGACGTACCGCGTCGAGCGCGTCCTGGCGTTCGGTCCAGTCGCGGGTGCGCACCTGGACGGCCTTCAGTTCGCTGCTGGCCGCGGAGAAATCGGCTTCCGCCAGGGCAAAGCTCGAGCGCGTGGCGCGCGGCGCCCACAGGCCGGCACGCAGCGCCTCCAGCTCCTCGCGCACCGGGCCCAGGCTGCCGACGCCGGCCGCCGATTCGAACAGCACCTGCCCGAGCCGGTCCGAGGCGTCGAGCAGGCTGCGCCCGCCGGCCACCAGCCGCTCGTGGTCGAGCCCGAACATCTGCTCGAAGAACTCGCGCGTCGCGCCGTCGAGCACGGCGTCGAGATGGTCGTCGGGCAGCTTGCCGTCCTCGGGCGTGCGCAGCGACGTGCGCCCGCGCGCGCGATGGAAGGCCAGCGCGCCGTCGGCATGATCGAGCAGGCCGCCGAGCCGCAGCTCCGGCGTGTCGTGCAGGAAATCGAGCGGCGTGCGCTGCTTCATGCCGAACAGCAGTTCCGACACGGCGGTGCGCACGGTCGACTTGCCGGCCTCGTTGGGCCCGACGATCACGTGGAAATCCTGCGCGGCGGCCGGGAAACGCAGCGTGGCGTCGGTGAACTTGCCGTACTTGAACAGATCGAGTTGACGGATCCGCATCGCTCATTCCCCCCGCGCAAGACGCGCCAGCAAGGACTCGCCGACCTGGCCGACCAGCGCCGACAGCTCACCCGAGCGCGCCTTCGACAGCATCGGCACGTCCTCGCCGCGCACCTCGCTGCGTACCTTGCCGACGAAGGGTTTCAGCTCGCGATCGAGGCTCGCGAGGAAATCGGGATCGTCGACCGCCTCGGCGAGGATCCGCTTCAGGTCCTCCAGCGCCTCGAGCGCCTCGCCGTGCTCGGCCGCGGCCGCCGGGGGCTCGGTGCGCAGCTTGACCTTCTCCAGCCAGAGCCGCTCGTTGCCGATGATGCCGATCTGGTTCAGCACCTCGGCACGCAGTTCGGCCGCGCGCCCGAACAACTGGCCGTGCAGCGGCGAGGCGCCGGTCACCGTCACGCGCACCGCGCGCGGCACCTCGCCGTCGCTGGCGAGCAAGGCTTCGAGCGCGCGGCCCGTCTTCTGCGCCAGCGCCTCGATGGTCTCGCAGTCGCCCGCGTCCACCTCCACAGCCTCCCAGCGCAGCACGTCGATGAAGAGCCGCTCGACCCGCGTGCGCGCGCCGTCCACCTCGACCAGCACCGCGCCGCGCCGGCCCGTCTCGCGGATATGGCGCCCTTGCAGGTTGCCGGGGAACACGATGGTCGAGGCCTCGTCCCATTGCTGGAATTCATGCACATGGCCGAGCGCCCAGTAGTCGTAGCCCCTGGCATGCAGTTCGGCGCGCGAGCACGGCGCGTAGTTCGCATGCGCCGCGTAACCCTCCAGCGCCGTGTGCAGCACGCCGATGTTGTAATGACCCGGCACCGGATCGGGATAGGCGATCGCCAGGTTGTCGGTCACGGACTTGTCGCGAAAGCTCTGGCCGTGCAGCGCGACCTTCAGCTCGTCGAGCCGGAAGGTCGCCGCCTTGCGCGAGGGAAACACCGTCACGTTGTCGGGCAGCGTCAGCTTCTTGCTCATCTCGCTCTCGGCGTCGTGGTTGCCCCACAGCAGGTAGACGGGGATCCCGGCGCCGCGCAGCCGACCCATCTGCTGGCCGAAGAAGATGCCGGTGTTGTGGTCCTTCCAGTCGCCGTCGTACAGGTCGCCCGCGATCACGACGAAGGCCACGGCTTCCTCGATGGCGCGGTCGACCAGCGCGCGCAGCGCCTCGCGCGAGGCATTGCGAAGCTGCGCGGCCGGCGCATCGGGATACGCGCTCAGGCCATGCAGGGGGCTGTCCAGGTGAATATCGGCCGCGTGGATGAACTTCACGGCGAGTCCTCTCGTTCGAATCGGTGGGGAATGGCCGGGCCGCGCGCCGATCGCCTGGGCGACCAAGCGCGGCGCGGGCCGGCACGGTTCCCGGATTGTAGAGGGCAATCGCGGCGGGAAGGGAAAACGGCGCGCGGGGATCGGTCGGGCGGCCGGGACGGGGCCGGGCCGATCCCCGTGCAAGGACGGCGCGATAGCGGGTAGGCGGCCCGCCTATCGCACGCGAACTCACGCGATTTGAATGGGCCTCGCGTGCGGCGCGGCGGCCCTCGCCCGCGACGCTCAGCGCACTGCGACGGCCGGGCGTGGCCGGTCCGGCGCGGCGGGCATCGTCAGCCGCGTCACCTGCAGTTGCGGGTCGGCGGCGATCTCGTGCTCGTCGAACGGCACGCGCAGCCAGCGGCGCTCCGCGTAACGGCGCGTGCCGTCGGCGAAATGCGGCGAGGCCGGATCGTCCGATTCCGAATGCGCGAGCAGCGTGTAGGCATCGGCGCCATGCGCGTCGAAGCTCACCACCTGCAGATAGCTGTTGCCGCCGACCGTGTCGGCCGAGATCGGCGCGTTCGCCCGGCTCTCGCCGTAGTGGCAGACCGAGGCGAAATAACCGAGGCCCGAGCAGCCGCCGTAGAGCGGCACCGGCACGCCGTCGCGCGTCAGGTAGAGCGTCTCGCCGCGCGTCGCGTCGAGCGCGTAACCCGCCTCGCCGACGGCCAGGATCGCCGCGCCGAAGGCCTCGGCCACGGCCGGTTCGCCCGCGCGGATGCCGGCCGGCGTGTGCAGCGGATCGGCCGGATCGAAGGGCTTCGCATAGAGCTTGCCGGCGTCGATCTTCTGGGCGCGCTCCCAGAACCGATCCCACAGATAGGCACCGCGCGCGTCGCGTTCGGCCGCGCCGTTCCAGGCTCGCAGGATCCGGCACGCGTCGGCGGTCTCGACCGTGCGCGGCGGCGTGAAGCTCGCCCCGCTCAGCGGATCGCGCGCGACCGCGATCCGCGCCGTCGCGCAGACCTGGTCGAGCACCGGCCGCTTGAACAGCGTGGCGGCCAGCGTATCGCCCTCGAGCGTGAAGCGGCGCACCTCGGCGGCCGTCAGCGGCTTGCGGGCGGCGCCCTGCTCCGGCGCGGCGGCCTGGCCGGCGAGCTGCAGGCCGAGCCGCGCGCGCAGGTCGAGCGGCGCGACGCCGATCCCCATCACGCGCGGAAAACCGCTCAAGGGCGCCGCCGGGTTGGCGAGCCAGTAGCTGTTGTTCATGTTGGCCACGAAGTCGCGCCGGGCCAGCAAGGGCATCGCCGCGGCCGGCATCGAGCCGCGCTGGACCGCGGCGGCGTCGCCGTGCCAGGCGCAGGCCGCGCGCGAGCCGTCGAGGAAGGGCACGCCCGGCAGCTTCGCGTCGACCACCTTGCCCAGCGGCGTGGTGCAGCGATCGGCCAGCGTATCGGGCACGTCCGGCACGTTGCCGACGTCGGCATACCAGACCTCGGGCTGCCCGCGCCCGACCACCAGCGTATTGACCCAGGGCATCGCGGCCGAGGTCTTCAAGGTGGCGACGAAGGCATCCAGCGAGCCCGCGCGCCCGAAATCGAGGAAGGTCTGGAAGATCCGGTGATTGTCGCTGTTCACGTCGCGCAGCGCGAAGGCCTGCCCACGCGTCCAGCCCAGCGCCGGCGACCACGACGACAGGTCGACCACCGGCCCGTATTCGGTGGTGTAGAGCGTGCGCGTCACCCCGCCCAGCGTGCCGTCGGGCTGCCGCACCGGCACCTTCAGCGTGACGGGCCGCATCGCGACGCGCCGGCCGTCGATCAGGTACTGGGTGGGATCGTCGTCGGCGAGCCGGAGCTGGAACACGCCGAAGCGACGCGCGCTCGATACCGTGTGGGTCCAGGCCACCTCGTCGTTGAAGCCGATCATGATCACGGGCACGCCCAGGAAGGATGCGCCGCTGACATCGAGCTGGCCCGGGATCGTCAGCTGCGCCTGGTAGAAGCGGTCCGGGCCGCTCCAGAACCAATGCGGATTGCCGAACAGGATCGGCTCGCCGCCCGTCGCGTCGCGGCCGAAGGCCATGCCGTTGCTGCCGATGCCGTAATGGCCGCCGACATGCAACTGGTTCGGGTCGAGCCCGGCCAGCGCGAGCGCGGCGGTATCGCGGGCGGTATCGCGGACGGCATGCGGGGCGGGTTGCAGGGCAGGCTGCGAGGCGGCCGGTGAAGCGGGCTGCGGGACCGGTCGAGAGGCGGGCTGCCGCGCGCTCGGTGAAGCCGCCTGGGCGGCCGCCGGCGGATGCGCGTTGGCGATCGCCTCGACGAAGCGCGCCTCGCCGCCGGCCAGGTTGGCCGCGTTCAGGCGCCGATAGATATCCGCATCGGAGATGTCCGCCAGCCAGGGCGCCGCGCGACAGGCCAGGTGGCGCCCCGGCGCGCCGCCCGCGCGAAGCTCGCCGAGGTAACGGTCGTAGCCGGCCGCGAAACCGCGCACGAGCTGGCGGAACCGCTCGGACTGGCTGTCGCGATAGTGCTCGATGCTGCCCGCCGAATCGGCCAGGCGGAAGAAGAAATCGGAATCGAGGTTGGTCGGCTCGCCCAGCGTCGAGCGTGCCGCGGGCTTGCCCTGGGCGCCGAAATAGCGCGAACGATCGCCGCGATAAGTGACGAAGGCCTCGGCCATGGTGCAGAGGTTGTCGCTGGCCTGCGCATAGCCGTAGCCATAACCGAGCGCCTCCCAATCGCCGGCCTCGATGTGCGGGATGCCGTCGGCGGTGCGCCGGATCAGCACCGTGTCGCCGCCGCCGGTCTCGACCCGGGCCATGCCGGACGCCGGTGCCGAGCCGGCGCAGCCGGCAATCGCGGCCACGCCCGCGAGCCCCGCCAACAGCGACAGCGCAGCCAGGCCATGACGAAGCAGCCGGCCGGATCGGCCAATCGCGCCGCGCCGCTTCGTTGAAACTGATAGGAACATGCTGATTCAATCCGTAATGCCATGCCGCGAGCGAGCCCTCGCGCGCGGCCGGTGATGTCGAATGCGAAGCGCCCGCGCTTGGCAGGCAGGCTTCGCCCTATCCCCAGTCGGACTATTGATTTGTTGTTATGAGACGCGTGCGATGACGCGATTGAACATCGGTGACGGCTGCCGCGAATCCCGCCACGCGATGAATCGACCCGCATGATATATCGTTGCAGGCACAACGATCATCCTCGATTCCGAAATGATCCGCGAGACTCCTGCAGGATCATCCTCCCAGCGCCGGCCGGCCGCGAGCGGGCCGTTCAGCCCGCGCCCTGCCGGTCCTCGTGCCCGGCCGCGCCGGCCAGCGCAGCCTCGCCGGGCGCCGGCCGCTGCTTCGGCCGGCAATCGGCGCAGTAGCCGTGCAGCACGAGATGGTGACCGGTCAGCAGGTAGCCCAGCGCATCGGCCGCGGCCTTCTCGCGGCCGTCGATCAGCGGGTCCGAGAACTCGTCCACCTTGCCGCAGCTCAGGCAGATGATGTGATCGTGGCGCTTGCCGTCGTTGAGCTCGAAGACGTGCCGGTTGCCGTCGAGCGTGCCGCTGGTCAGGATGCCCGCCTCGACGAATTGCGACAGCACGCGATACACCGTGGCGAGGCCGATGTCGATCTTCTCGGCCATCAGGTGGCGAAACACATCCTCGGCGCTGACGTGGCGCGGGCCCGCCGCCGCGAAGAACTCCAGCACCTTCACGCGCGGCAAGGTCGCCCGCAGCCCCGCTCCCTGCAATTGTTCGAGTACCGGCATCGGCATGGATGAATCGTCGAAGAGCGGACTTGCCGGGCCAGCCGCCGCGCGCATCGGCGCGGCGGCTTCGGCGAAATCCGTGGTCCGGGAAAATCCGGCGCGGCCCGAAGGCACCACACCGGCACGGCTGCACGGCGAGCCCTCGCCGCGCATGGGTATTACGATAACCGACAAAAATGCAAATGAGAATCATTTGCATAAATTGTGACAGTTGCGCATCATATTGCGACCTCGAACAACGGAGCACTCCGACCATGACGCAAGCCAGTCCCGCCACCCTCGCCCATGCCGCCGTCCCGGCCGGCCGCGCGCTCGTCGACATCCTGCTGTCGCGACAATCGCATTTCCAGCTCGCCGAGCCGGCACCGCGCGACGAGGAGATCGAGCTGATCTTCGACGCCGCGATGCGCGCGCCCGACCATGCGCAACTGCGCCCCTGGCGCTTCGCGCTGATCCGCGACGAGGCCCGCGCCGAGCTGGCCGAGGTGCTGGTCGAACTGGCCGCCGCGCGCGAGCCGCAACTCACGCGCGACGAACTCGAATCGCGCGGCGACACGGCCCGCTCGACGCCGCTGATCATCGCCGTGGCGGCCGCGATCCGCGAGGAAGGCGGCATCCCCGAGGTCGAGCAACTGCTCTCGACGGGCGCCGCGACGATGAACATGCTGAACACGATCCATGCGCTCGGCTACGGCGCGTTCTGGATCACCGGCGACGACAGCTACGATCCCAAACTGCCCGCCGCGCTCGATTTCGAGCCCGGCGATCGCCTGCTCGGCTTCCTGCTGGTCGGCACGCCGGTGTCGCAGGATGCGCCGCCGCCGCGTCCCTCGCGCGCCGATCACGTGCGCGAGTGGCTCGGTCGTTCGTCGATCTGAGGTCGATCCGGCTGGATGAACCCGGGCCGCCCGGCGGCCCGGGCATCGCGCCCGGCGTCAATGCGTGCGGGCGCTGTCGTGCGTGGCGGCCAGGTCCTCCAGGCGCGTGCTGCCGCGATCCTCGTAGGTGAAGGCATCGCCGCGCGCGGTCTGGATGATCTGGCCGCGCTCGATGCGGATCACGCGATCGGCCACGTGGAAGTAGCGATCGTCGTGCGAGACCACGATCAGGGTCTTGCCCTGACGCTTCAGCTCCGGCAGGAACACGGTGTAGAACACGCGGCGGAAGGTCGGATCCTGGTCGGCCGCCCATTCGTCGAACATCATGATCGGGCGCTGCTCGAGCATCGCGTGCACCAGGGCCAGGCGCTTGCGCTGCCCGGTGGATAGATCGATGGTCGAGAACACGCCGTCCTCGATCTTCACCTTGTGCGCGATCTCCAGTTGCTCCAGATAGGCCTGCGCGCGCGCGACCAGCGCCGGATCGTGCACCACCAGGTCCTCGAACAGGTGATAGTCGGCGAACACCGCCGAATACAGCTGCCGGTAAGCGTCCATGCGCTCGGCCGGCACCGGCTCGCCGTTGAACAGCAGCTCGCCCTGCCCGGCCTCGTAGAGCCCGAGCAGCAGCTTGATCAGGGTGGTCTTGCCGCTGCCGTTCTCGCCGATCACGAACAGCATCTCGCCGCGCTCGATGCGCAGGTCGATCGGGCCGAGGCGGAACGGCGGCTGCTCGCCCACCGCCGGGAATTCCCAGGACGCGCGGCGCAGCTCGATCTCGCGCAGTTCGGCCAGCGGCGCCGGCGCCTCGCCGTCGAGCAGACGCGCCTCGCGATTGGTGAACTGCTCGGTCAGCTCGGCGATCCGCTGGAACGAGATGCGCGCCTGGCTCAGCGCCGGCAGGCTGCTGGCGATGGTCTCGACCGGGCCGCGCACGTAGAGCAGCACGATCACGAAACCGCTGACCACCTCGGGCGACACGCCCAGGCGCTGCTGCAGCAGGAGCAGCACGCCGATCACGATGAAGAACAGCGTGGTGACCGAGGCGCTCGCGCCGTAATAGAGGCGCATCGCCTTGATCTTCAGGTCGGCCACCTGGTCTGCCGCGCCCGCCAGGCGCACGCCGAACACGCGCTGGCGCCGGTCGCGGTTGATGCGCAGTTCCTTGGCGCCTTCGGTGATCGCGCGGTACTGCTTCTGCAGGTCGTCCTGCGCGCCGCGCACGCCGCGGTAGTACTGCCCCCACTTGAGGCTCGCGTACTGGTTGATCAGCGCGCCGACGATGATCGCCACCAGCGCGATCAGGAACAGCACCGGCGAGAGCACCAGCATGTAGGCCACGCAGCCGGCCGCGACGGCCGCCGCGACGGCGAAGTTCGGGAAGCTGAAGGTGAAGGCGCTGACGGTCTCGACGTCGCTGTTCAGCGTCGAGAGCAGGCGGTGCGTCTTGTAGCGTTCGAGCGCGGCCACCGGGGCGCAGACGATGCGCGCGGAAATGTCCTTGCGCAGCGCGGCGATGATGCGCTGGCCCGTGACGCTGTTGCCGATCCCGGCGACGGCGCTGCAGAACAGCGTGACGAGGCAGAGCGCGACGAAGGTGACGGCCGTCTTCGTGCCGATGCCCTCGGGCGCATGCAGGCTGGTATTGATCACCGACAGCAGCCAGGCGGTGCAGAGGCCGCCCGCGATGCCGAGCAGGGTCGCGATCAGCGTGATCGGCAGGAACGGCCGCAGCAGTTGGATCAGCGTGCCGCCGTAGTTCGCGCGCTGGGTGTCGCGCTGGTCGCGAGTCATCCGTGTTTCCTCGAGTTCATGGTGTGTTCTGGTGATGCCTTGCGTGGGCCGGTGCCCGGCTCGGGCGACTGCCATGGCGCGTAGCGTAACGCGATCCCGCGGCCGCGCGAACCGCCGGGCTGCCCTTCCTGGCGCCGGCCGGATTGGGATGCGCTCTCGACTGCCGGCCGAATCCGCTCGTGGAATGCCCGGCCCGGACGCACCACCGCGATAATGATTCTTATTTGCAACTCGCGAATGATATTAGCTGGGCACCGAAATGGCAACCGCGCCGACGCGCCGCAAGCGGGTTTCCGCGCCGGCCGGCGCGGCTTTCGGCGCCTTCGGGGCAGCCCGTGACGGGCCCTGGACAGGCCGTTCGGCCGGAACTGTCCGGCCCCGTTTGTTTCGATTGTGCGCGCCTAAAATACTGGATATATTTACAGCACTGTATTGATAACCAGTATCGAGGTGAGCCATGGAACATCGCGTACGACTTGTCAACGACACCGACCGCCAGGTCTTCGCCTGGCTGCGCAGCCAGGCCGGTGATATCCGCGTCGCGCGGGCGCTGCATCAGCTCGGGCGCACGCGCAAGCCCTATGTCTCGGCGCTGTGCCGCTATCTCGGGCTGCGGCCGCCGCTCACGATCCAGCGTCCGGTACGCCGCGCCGCCACCGATCACTCCGTCGGCGATCACTACCTCGCGCTGATCCGTCAGCATCTCGCCAGTCATGCGGCCCGCTGAGCCTTGCGCCGGCTGGCGCGTCTCCATTGCCACCACGCTGGCCTCCCGTTCGGGCGAGGCGTCGCGCCGCCGTGCCTTCACGCTCGGCGCACCGAAGCGTCATGCGCGGCACGCAACGTCCTATCGCGACTATCGCGACGCCACGCGCATCGGGGCCGAGGTGGATCTGGCGGAGCCGCTCGCCGGCGCGGCCTGAGAATGAACGGCGGGGAAAGGCCGGCATGAAGGGATACGCCGGTTTCGCGCTTCGCGCGGCGGCCGGGGTTTGCGGCGCCGCTCGCAGGAACATGCCTGAATCGGGCGAGCGGCCTTGCACCGCTCGCCATGTCTACCGCGTTTCAGGGGCTCAGGGCTTCATGCTGCCCGTGCGCACGAAACGCTCGTGCCAGGACAGCGCCTCGCCCAGCAGATGCGGCGTCTGCTTGCCGAAGCTCTCGCGGCTCGCGCGCTCGAAGTAGTCGGCCAGCATCGGGCGGAAGTCCGGATGCGCACAGGTATCGATGATCTTGCGCGCACGCTGGCGCGGCGACAGCCCGCGCAAGTCCGCCAGGCCCTGTTCGGTCACCACCACGCCCACGTCGTGCTCGGTGTGGTCGACATGGCTGGCCATCGGCACGATCCGCGAAATCGTGCCGCCCTTCGCTGTACTCGCCGACATGAAGCAGGACAGGTAGCCGTTGCGCGCGAAGTCGCCCGAGCCGCCGATGCCGTTCTGGATCTTCGTGCCCATCACGTGCGTCGAGTTCACGTTGCCGTAGATGTCGGCCTCGATCATGCCGTTCATCGCGATGCAGCCGAGCCGGCGCACCAGCTCCGGGTGGTTGCTGATCTCCTGCGGGCGCAGCAGGATCTTCGAGCGGAACAGCGCGATGTCGTCGGCGAAACGCTTCACCGCCTCGGGGCTCAGCGACAGCGCGGTGGCCGAGGCGAAGCTCAGCGTGCCGTTGGCGAGCAGGTCGAGCATGCCGTCCTGGATCACTTCCGTGTAGGCGCTCAGGTTCGTGAAGCCGCCCTCGCCGAGCCCGGCCAGCACCGCGTTGGTGATGTTGCCCACGCCCGATTGCAGCGGCAGCAGGTTCGCCGGCAGGCGGCCGCGGCCGATCTCGTGGCGCAGGAAGTCGATCAGGTGGGCCGCGATCTGCTTGGAGGTGGCGTCCGGCGCGTTGAAGGCATTGCTGCGATCGGGCGCGTCGGTCTCGACGATCGCGATGATCTTCTCGGCCGGGCAGCGCAGGTAGGGTTCGCCGATCCGGTCGTCGGCGGCCACCAGCGGGATCGGCTTGCGATGCGGCGGCAGCGCGGTGCCGTAGTAGATGTCGTGCATGCCGTCGAGGCCGAGCGGCTGCCGCGTATTCACCTCGAGGATCACCTTCTTGGCCTGGTCGAGCCAGGTCTTGTTGTTGCCCACCGAAGCCGAGGGAATCAGCAGCCCGTCCTCGCGAATGCCGGCCACTTCCACCACCGCCACGTCCAGGTCGCCGAACAGCCCGAACCAGGCGTATTGCGCGACATGGCTCAGGTGGATGTCCTGGTAGTCGAGTTCGCCGGCATTGATCTTCTCGCGCAGGATCGGATCCGATTGATACGGCAGGCGCATCGAGATGCCGTCCGCCTTGGCCAGCGCGCCATCGAGTTCGGGCGCCGTCGAGGCGCCGGTCAGCACGTTGATCCGGAAGTCCTCGCCGCGCGCATGCGCGGCCGAGATGCGCGTCGCCAGCGCGGCGGGCACGGCCTTAGGGTAGCCGGAGCCGGTGAAGCCGCTCATCGCGACCGTCATGTTCGGCGCGATCAGCGCGGCGGCTTCGTCGGCGGTGCGGATCAGGGAGCGCAGGGATTCGGCAAGGATTCGGGATGTGGGCATGGCGGAAATCGAACGGGTCTGTTGGTATCGCGTCGAGCGGCGCCGCGGCGGGGGTGTCTCGGAAGCGGCGCGTGGCCTGGCGGCTTGCGGCGGCAGGCCGAGGGCAGGACACGGCGCGCAGTATCGCCCAGGGCGCCGCCGGCATAGAGGCGCCGTGCTGCAAAACTGCATTGCCGGATTCGCTCGGTATCCGGGCGCCAACGGCATGCAACACGACGCGAAACGGGTCGCTTCCGAGCCGCTTCCGAATGCTTCATGCCGCACCGGGCCCCGCCGGGATTGTGTCTCCGCCGTAAGCCAGCGTTGTGGACTGGAAATACTTCCGATTGCCAATTGAAATATTTTCGGCAACTATCGATCGGCGCGTTTTGCCGCATGAGACGACGCGCGGCGCCAATTCACAAAACAAATCCCTCTCGCGATCCGATGAACAAGCCCAGACTCCTGCCCTACGTTTCCGCGGTGCTCGCGGCCACGTTGATGGGGGCATGCGGTGGCGACACCGAAACATCCGCCCCCGCCGCCTCCACCCCGCCCGCCACCACCGATTCCACCTGCCTGGCGATCGACAGCAGCGGCTCGACCGCCGTGGTCGGTTCGAGCCAGCCCGGCGACCCGTCCCTGCCCGAGCCCGCTTCCGGTTATCGCAAGGGCCTCAAGCCGATCACCGCGAAAAGCTACCTGGTGGCCACCTCGAACGCCTACGCGAGCGCGGCCGGTTGCGCGGTGCTGCGCAAGGGCGGCACCGCCGCCGACGCGGCGGTGGCCGTGCAGGCCGTGCTCGGCCTGACCGTGCCCGAGGCGACCGGGCTCGGCTCGGGCGGCGTGCTGCTGTACTTCGATGCGCGCAACAAGACGCTGCAGGCCTACGACGGCCGCGAGACGGCACCGGCCGCCGCCACCGAGAACTACCTGCGCTATGTCGACGACACCAGCGACCAGTCCGCGCCGGTGCCGAGCGCGCGCGCGAGCGGGCGTTCGATCGGCACCATCGGCGTGCCGCGCCTGATCGAGCTGCTGCAGCGCGACCACGGCAAGCTGCCGTGGCGCGACCTGTTCGGCGATGCGATCTCGCTGGCCAGCAACGGCTTCCCGATCGGCGGCCGGCTGGCGGCCGCGATCTCCTCGAACGCCGCGAGCCTGAAGCGCGACGCCGAGGCCACCGCCTACTTCTTCAACGCCGACGGCTCGCCGAAGGCGCTCGGCACCGTGCTGAAGAATCCCGCCTATGCCGATGCGCTGACGCAGATGGCACAGAACGGCGCGAATGCGCTCTACACGGGTGCGATCGCACAGGACATCGTCGCCAAGATCGCCACCACCACGGCTGCCGACGGCTCGAAGATCACCCCGGGCAAGACCACCCTGGCCGACCTCGCGGCCTACCAGGCCAAGCGCCGCGACGCGATCTGCACCACCTATCGCGGCAGCTACTGGGTCTGCGGGATGCCGCCGCCGTCGTCGGGCGGGATCGCGGTGGCCTCGGCGCTCGGCATCCTGGAGAACTTCGACCTGAAGTCGATGGGCCCGGCGGCGATCGACCTCGAAGGCGGCAAGCCGAGCGTGCAGGGCGTGCACCTGATCACCGAGGCCGAGCGCCTGGCCTATGCCGACCGCGACAAGTACGTGGCCGACACGGACTTCATCCCGCTGCCCGGCGGCAGCGCCGACACCATGCTGAACAAGCCCTACCTGAAGCAGCGGGCGGCCCTGATCAGCACCACCAGGAGCATGGGCACGGCGCAGCCCGGCGATCTCGGCGCGATTCCGCTCGGCGTCGATACCACCCTGATCGAGCACGGCACCAACCAGTTCACCATCGTCGACGGCGACGGCAACGTGCTGAGCGCGACCACCACGGTGGAGTCGAGCATGGGTTCGTTCCACATGACGCACGGCTTCCTGCTCAACAACCAGCTGACCGACTTCTCGGCGGCGCCCACCGACGGCACCGGCGCGCTGGTCGCGAATCGCGTGCAGCCGGGCAAGCGGCCGCGCAGCTCGATGGCGCCGACCATCGTGTTCAAGGTCGCGGCGGACGGCTCGAAGGGCGATTTCGTGATGGCGACCGGCTCGCCCGGCGGCGGCACGATCCCGCAATACGTGCTGAAGACGCTGGTCGGCACGCTCGACTGGGGGCTCGACGCGCAGCAATCGGCCGGGCTGATCGACTTCGGCGCCAGCAACAGCCCGACCACCACGATCGGCGGCGAGCATCCGAACGTCGACACCAGCAACAACGGCGCGAACGATCCGCTGATCGCAGGGCTCAAGGCGCTCGGCCACACCGTCTCGACCTCGGCGCAGGCCAGCGGCGTGAACACCGTGCTGCGCATCCAGCGCAACGGCACGAACCTGCTGCAAGGCGGCACCGATCCGCGTCGCGAGGGGGTGGTGCTGGGGGATACGATCACGCCCTGACGGGGTGACGATGCGCTTCGCCACGCTGCCCGACCGGCATCGCGGCGAACCGCCCAGGCATTCGGCGCCGCGTGGCAGCGGCGCGCCGAACCGGCCGGCATCGCGCAGGCCGGTTCCTCTCAATACACATCCCGCAGATACCGCCGCTCCTTCGACATCCGCGCCACATACTCCCCCGCCCTCGCCTCGTCCATGCCGCCGTGCGCGGCGACCACGTCCTTCAGCGCCAGGTCGACATCCTTGGCCATCCGCGAGGCATCCCCGCAAACGTAGAAATGCGCGCCGGCCTCCAGCCAGGACCACAGCTCGGCGCCGCGCTCGCGCATGCGGTCCTGCACGTAGACCTTGCTTTCCTGGTCGCGCGAGAAGGCCAGGTCCAGGTGCGTGAGCAGGCCGTCCTCGCGCATCGCGGCCAGCTCGTCCCGGTAGTAGAAATCGGTAGCCGCGTGCTGCTCGCCGAAGAACAGCCAGTTCCGCCCGCTCGCGCCGCGCGCGCGCCGCTCGTGCAGGAAGCCGCGGAACGGCGCGATGCCGGTGCCGGGCCCGACCATCACGATCGGCACCTCGCCGCTCGCGGGCGGCCGGAAGTGCGCGGACTTCTGCACGAACACCGGCACGCCGCCGTCGCCGGCACGATCGGCCAGGAAGGTCGAGGCCACGCCCTTGCGATCGCGCCGCCCGTTGCTGTAGCGCACCGCCGAGACGGTCAGGTGCACCTCGTCGCGATGCGCGGCCGGGCTCGACGCGATCGAATACAGGCGCGGCTGGATCCGCTTGAGCATGCCGACCAGCTCGGCCGCCGACAGATCGACCGGGAATTCGTGCAGCACGTCGGCCAGTTGTTGCCCCCACAACCAGTTCTTGAGATCGCCCTTGCGCTCGTCCGACAGCAGCGACTTCAGCGCGCCGTTGCTGCTGCGCTCGGCGATCAGCGCGAGCGCATCGGGATGCGGGCGGGTAATGTCGAGATGCCGGCCCAGCGCATCGGCCAGCCGCACGTCGCCGACGCCGCTCACCGTCACGGGCGTGTCGCCCGAGAGCCGGGTCAGGCCCAGCAGCTCGTCGACCACCGACGGGCAGTTGGTCGGCCAGATGCCGAGCGCGTCGCCCGCCTCGTATTCGAGCGCGGTGCCCTCGGTCGACAGCGACAGGTAGCGCGTGTCCTTGGCCGCGCCGGGCTGGTTCAGCTTCAGGTTGGCCACCAGCTTCGAGGCCGCCGGCCGCGCCTTGGTGGGCAGCAGCGAGGGAATCGCGCCGCCGTCGGGCACCGCGTGCAGCGCCGCGTCGACCGCCTTGATGCGCGCGATCACGCGCTCCAGCCAGCTATCGGCGGCGGGCTGGAATTCGACGTCGCAATCGACGCGCTCGCCCAGGCGCTCGCCGCCCAGCTCGGCCAGCCGCGCGTCGAGCCGGCGGCCGTGGCCGCAGAACGCGTCGTAGTTGCGGTCGCCGAAGGCCAGCACCGCGTAGCGCAGGCCCTCGACGCGCGCCGCGCCCTCGGCCGCGAGCGCGTCCCAGAACGCGGCGCCGTTGTCGGGCGCGTCGCCGTCGCCGAAGGTGCTCGTCATCAACAGCGCGTATTGCGCGTTCGCGAACACGGCGGGCGTGGCATCGGCCATGCAGGCCACGCGAATCTCGAAACCCGAGTTCATCAGCAGCGTGGCGTACAGCTCGGTCAGCGATTCGATGTTGCCGGTCTGCGAGGCCCAGAGCAGCACCACCTTCGGCCGCGCATGGACGATCCGCACGCCGGCGGCGGCATCCTGCGCCTCGATCGCGCCGCCCGCGCCCGGGATGGACAAGCCGGCACCGGGCACGGCCGGCAACTCGGCGCGCGGCGCGCGGCTGTAGAGCCCGGCCAGCATGCCGTCGAGCCACAGGCGCGTGGCCGGCGCGCAAGGCGCGTTACCCGGCAGCACCGGCACGCCATCGGCGGGCGCGGCGCGCAGGCCGTTGAGAAAGCCGGCGAGATAGACGCGTTCGGCATCGCTCAGGCGCGGCGCGGCGAGATCCTGCAGGCCGAGCGCGGCCGCGAAGGTGTCGAGAGCTGCGGACATGGTCGATTCCTGGTGCGCGGCCGCCGCGATCGGAGCGGCGGCCTGCGGGTTCGATTCAGGGGTCGCGCCGGCGGCTTGCTCCGGCGCGACGGCGGCCGCGGACGCAACCCGCGTCAGCGACACCGCGCAGAATTTCAGTTCGGGTTGCAGCGAGATCGGATCGACGGCGTCGCTGGTCAGGGCATTGACGCAGAGATCGTCGCCATACACGTCGTTCCAGTGCATCGGCGCGAAGGCCGCGCCCGGCTGCACGCGGTCGGTCACCACCGCCGGCAGCACCGCGCGCCCGCGCCGCGAACGCAGCTCGACGCTGTCGTTGGCGGCGATGCCGAGCGCGGCCGCGTCCTCGGGATGCACCTCGACGAAGGGCTTGGGGTTCAGCTTGTTGAGCATCGCCACCTTGCCGGTCTTGGTCATGGTGTGCCACTGGTGCTGCAGGCGCCCGGTGTTGAGCACGATCGGGAATTCGGCACAGGGCAGGTCCGTCGCCTCGGCATGAGGCCGCGCGAGGAAACGCGCGCGGCCCGAAGGCGTCGGGAACACCAGGGCCGGCACGCTGCCGTCCCCGGCCACGCGCAGCGGCTGGCTCACGCCGTCGTTGAGGTAGCGCAGCGGGTGGCGGTCGTTCGCATCGTCGGGCGGACAGGGCCATTGCAGCGGCGTCGCGCGCAAGGCGCGATGGCTCGCGCCGCGCAGGTCGTAGCCCGTCCTCGGGTTCGAGAAGCGCACGATCTCGTCGAACACCTGTTCTGCCGAGTCGTAGTCGAAGGCCTCGCGAAACCCCATCTCGCGCGCCACCGCCGCCACCATCGCCCAGTCGGCGCGCGCCTCGCCGGGCGGCTCGATGGCCTGCCGCGTCAGCGTCAGGTTGCGCTCCGAGTTGATCATCACGCCCTCGGCCTCGGCCCACAGCGCGCCCGGCAGCAGGATGTCGGCATAGCGATTGGTCTCGGTATCGAGGAAGGCATCCTGCGCGATCACCAGCTCGGCCGCCTGCAAGCCGGCGATCGCCTTGGCGCGGTTGGCCACGGTCGCCACCGGGTTGGTGCAGATGATCCAGCAGGCCTTGATCTCGCCCGCGGCCATCTTCTCGAACATGTCGATGGTGCCGCCCCCGCCGCCGTCGCGACGCAGCGTGCCGGCCGGCAGGCGCCAGACCTCCTCCACGAAGCGGCGGTCCTCGTCGTCGAGCAGGCTGCGCTGGCCCGGCAGGCCCGGGCCCATGTAGCCCATCTCGCGCCCGCCCATCGCGTTGGGCTGCCCGGTCAGCGAGAACGGCCCGCTGCCGGGCCGGCAGATCGCGCCGGTGGCCAGGTGCAGGTTGCAGATCGCATTGGTATGCCAGGTGCCGCGCGTGCTCTGGTTCAGGCCCATGGTCCAGCAGCTCATCCAGTCGCGCGCCTCGCCGATCATGCTCGCGGCGCGGCGGATGTCGGCCTCGGCCAGGCCGGTGACGGCGGCCACCTTGTCGGGCGTGTAGTCGGCCAGGAAGGCCGGCATCGCCTCCCAGCCTTCGGTATGGGCCTCGATGAAGGCCGCGTCGGCATGGCCTTCGGCGTGCAGCAGATGCAGCAGCCCGTTGAGCAGGGCGAGGTCGGTACCGGGCTTGATCTGCAGGAACAGCGAGGCCTTGTCGGCGGTGGTGTTGCGGCGCGGGTCCACCACGATCAGCCTGGCGCCCGCCTTGACGCGATCCATCATGCGCAGGAACAGGATCGGGTGGCAGTCTGCCATGTTCGCGCCGATCACGAAGAACAGCTTGGCGCGGTCGAAATCCTGGTACGAGCCGGGCGGGCCGTCGGCACCGAGCGAGAGCTTGTAGCCACTGCCGGCGCTGGCCATGCAGAGCCGCGAGTTCGACTCGACGTGCGAGGTGCGGATGTAGCCCTTGGCGAGCTTGTTGACGAGGTATTGCGCCTCGATCGACATCTGCCCCGACACGTAGAAGGACAGCGCATCGGGCCCGTGCGTGTCGAGCACCTCGCGCAGCCGGCGCGCGGTCTCGACGATCGCCTCGTCCACCGCCAGCGGCACCGGATCGCGCTCGCGCGCGTCGCGCAGGTAGGCCGTTTCCAGCCGCCCGGCATGACGCAGCGCGACGTGCGCCGAGGAGCCCTTGGTGCAGAGCCGGCCGAAGTTCGACGGGTGCTCGGTATCGCCCGATACCTTGACCACCTCGCCGTCCTCGACATGCAGCACCATCCCGCAGCCGACGCCGCAGTAAGGACACACCGTCTTCACGCTCGTGCTCGCCATGCCTGCTCCGTGTTCGCCCGCCGGTTCCCGGCCGATCCGTTCAGTCTCGTGCCGCCGCTCAGGCCGTGCCGACCCAGACCAGCCCGTCCTCGATGCGCGAGGCATAGACGCCGACCGACTTCTCGGGCGCCTCCACGCACTCGCCGGTGCGCAGGTCGAAGTGCTGCTTGAACAGCGGCGAGGCCACCACCACGCGCTCGCCGAGGCTGCCGACCAGGCCGCGCGAGAGCACCGCGGCGCGCGAATGCGGGTCGATGTTGTCGATCGCGTAGATGTCGCTGGCGCCGTCGCCAGCCTCGACGCGGAAGACGGCGACCTGGCCGCCGTTGACGAGCGCGCAGACGCCCGTGTTCGGCACGATGTCGTTCAGTTGGCAAACGGGCGTCCAGCTCGAGGCGGGCGAGGCGGACGAGGTGGACGAAACGGTCGATGGTGCTTGCATCAGGGTTCTCCGGAATTCGTGATGAGTGGGCGGCACTCAGGCCGTCAAGGCTTCGGTGGCGGCCGGCGCGTCGATCGCGGCCGGCGCCTCGGCGCGTTCCTCGGGCGTCGCCGGCCGGATCTGGCCGCGTTCCTCGACGAAGGCGATGGTGGTGTCGGCGGCCTCGCTGTTGACGAAATGGCGGAAGCGGCGGCGCGTGGCCGGGTCGCTGACGGCCTTCTTCCACTCGCATTCGTAGGTCTCGACCACGTGCGCCATCTGCGCCTCGAGTTCCTCGGCGAGGCCGAGCCGGTCGTTGACCACCACGTCGATCAGGTAGTCGAGCCCGCCCTCGAGGTTGTCGCGCCAGGTGCTGGTGCGCTGCAGGCGATCCGCGGTGCGGATGTAGAACATCAGGAAGCGGTCGACGTAGCGGATCAGGGTCTCGCGATCGAGGTCGGAAGCCAGCAGCTCGGCGTGGCGCGGCTTCATCCCGCCGTTGCCGCAGACATAGAGGTTCCAGCCCTTCTCGGTGGCGATCACGCCGACGTCCTTGCCCTGCGCCTCGGCGCATTCGCGAGTGCAGCCCGACACGCCGAACTTGATCTTGTGCGGCGCGCGCAGGCCCTTGTAGCGGTTCTCCAGGTCGATCGCGAGGCCGACCGAATCGCCCACGCCGTAGCGGCACCAGGTCGAGCCCACGCAGGACTTCACGGTGCGCAGCGACTTGCCATAGGCATGGCCCGACTCGAAACCGGCCGCGATCAGCTCCTCCCAGATCAGCGGCAGTTGCTCGACGCGCGCGCCGAACAGGTCGACGCGCTGGCCGCCGGTGATCTTGGTATAGAGGCCGTATTTCCTCGCCACCTGGCCGACCGCGATCAGGCCTTCGGGCGTGACCTCGCCGCCCGGCATGCGCGGCACCACCGAATAGGTGCCGTCGCGCTGGATGTTGGCCAGGTAGTAGTCGTTCGAATCCTGCAGGCTCGCGTGCTCGCGCTTGAGCACGAACTCGTTCCAGCAGGAAGCCAGGATCGAGGCCGCGGTGGGCTTGCAGATATCGCAGCCGAGCCCCTTGCCGTACTTCGCCAGCAGCTCGCCGAAGCTGCGGATGCCCTCCACGCGCACCAGGTGGTAGAGCTCCTGGCGCGAGTAGGCGAAGTGCTCGCAGAGGTGATTGTTGACGGCCAGGCCCTGCTTCTTCATCTCGGCCTTCATCACCTGGGTGACCAGCGGCACGCAGCCGCCGCAGGAGGTGCCGGCGCCGGTGCAGGACTTCAGCGCGCCGATCGAGGTCGCGCCATTGGCCACCGCCTCGCAGAGCTGGCCCTTCGAGACGTTGTTGCAGGAGCAGATCTGCGCGGTGTCCGGCAGCGCGTCGACGCCCAGGCCCGGCTTGGCGGCACCGTCCGACTGCGGCAGGATCAGCGCCTCTGGCTCGGCCGGCAGCTCGATGCGGTTCAGCATCATCTGCAGCAGCGTGCCGTATTCGGCCGCGTCGCCCACCAGCACCGCGCCGAGCAGTTGCTTGCCGTCGGCCGAGGTGACCAGCTTCTTGTAGACCTCGCGACGCCCGTCCGCGTACTGCACCACGCGGCAGCCCGCGCTCTTCGCGTGCGCGTCGCCGATGCTGGCCACGTCCACGCCCATCAGCTTGAGCTTGGTGCTCAGATCGGCGCCGGCGAACACGGCGTCGCCGCCCGCCAGTTGCTGCGCGACCACCCGCGCCATGTCGTAACCCGGTGCCACCAGGCCGAAGGTCTGGCCGTTCCAGGCCGCGCATTCGCCGATCGCGTAGATGTCGGCATCGCTGGTGCGGCAGGCGCTGTCGATCGCGATCCCGCCGCGCGGGCCGATCTCCAGGCCGCAGTCGCGCGCGAGCTGGTCGCGCGGGCGGATGCCGGCCGAGAACACGATCATGTCGGTGTCCAGATGGCTGCCGTCGGCGAAGCGCATGCGATGCGTGCCGGCCTCGCCGTCGACGATCTCCAGCGTGTTCCGGCCGGTATGCACCTGCACGCCGAGCGCCTCGATCCGGCCGCGCAGCATGCTGCCGCCGCCCTCGTCGACCTGCACCGCCATCAGGCGCGGCGCGAACTCCACCACGTGCGTGTCGAGGCCCATGTCGCGCAGCGCCTTGGCGCATTCGAGGCCGAGCAGGCCGCCGCCCACCACCACGCCCGAGCTGGCGCGCGCCCCGCAGGCCTGCATCGCGACCAGGTCCTCGATGGTGCGGTAGACGAAGCAATCCTCGCGATCGCGGCCCGGCACGGGCGGCACGAAGGGCGAGGAGCCGGTGGCGAACACCAGCTTGTGGTAGGCGATGGTCTCGCCGTCGGCGAGCGTGACGGTGCGCGCGGCGCGATCGATCGCGGCGGCGGCGGTGCCCAGGCGCAGCTCGAATTGCGGATGCGCCTCGAAGAAGCCCGGCGCGACCAGCGAGAGATCCTCGGCCGACTTGCCGGCGAAGAATTCGGAAAGATGGACGCGATCGTAGGCGGGACGCGGCTCCTCGCACAGCACGACGACGCGCGAGGCTTGCTCCGGCAAGGCGGCGAGCGATTCGAGCAGCTTGTGGCCGACCATCCCGTGACCGATGACGACGATAGGGTTCATGGTGGGTTTCTCCGTGTGCCTGGTATCAGTTGACGACGTTCGCGGCGAGCGCGCTGGCGCGCAGCGCGGCCTCGCGGGCCATGTGCTCGGCGCTGAAGCGCACCGCGATCGCGCACAGCGAGGTGACCAGCACCACGCCGCCGAGCAGGGTGAGCGTGGCCTGCACGTCGCCCACGCCCTTCATCAGGAAGCCGGCACCCACCGCCCCCACGTTGCCGCCCGCGCCGACGATGCCGGCCACCCCGCCCAGCGCGTTGCGATCGACGAAGGGCACCAGCGCATAGGTCGCGCCGCAGGCCATGTGGGTGAACAGGCCGAAGGCGACCATCGCCAGCACCGCCAAGCCGACCTCCCCCGCATGCGAGAACGCCAGCAGGCCGAGCCCTTCGCCGGCGATCAGCACCGCCAGCAGCATCGAACGCACCGCGAGACCACGGCGCGCGGCGATGCGATCCGACAGCCAGCCGCCGAGCGCGCGCGCGAACAGCGCCAGCAGGCCGAAGATGCCGGCCGCGAGGCCCGCGTCGCGCAGCGACAACTGGAAGTGGTTCACGTAGTAGAGCGAGGCGATGTTGTGGATGAACACCTCGACCCCGAAGCACGCGCCGTAGGTGATGGCCAGCATCCAGACGCGGTAGTTCCGGGACGCGGCAACGAAGCTCGCCCAGCCGCCCTTCTTGCCGCTCTCGACCGTTTCGCCGCGTGCGCGCAGCGTCACGAAATCGCCGCGCGGGCTGTCCTGCGTGCCGCGCCAGTACGCCACCGCCATCAGCAGCATGGCGATGCCGGGCACCACCAGCGCGACGCGCCAGGCCGAGCCGTCGCCCAGGCCCAGCAGCAGCGCGGCCGACACGAACAGCGGGATCAGCGCCTGGGCCGCGCCCGCGCCGGCATTGCCCCAGCCGGCGGTGGTCGCGTTCGCGGTGCCCACCACGTTGGGCGCGAACATCACCGAGGTGTGGTACTGGGTGATCACGAAGCTGGCGCCGACCGCGCCGATGCCGAGCCGGCACAGCAACAGGCTCCAGTAGTCGTGCGCGAAGGCGATCGCGATCACGGGGATCGCGCCGAGCACCAGCAGGCCGGTATAGACGCGGCGCGGGCCGAAGCGGTCGCAAAGCGGGCCCACCAGCAGGCGCACCAGGATGGTGGCGGCCACCGCGGCGATATTGATGTCGGCCACTTGGCCCGCGCTGAGCTGGAACTGCCTGGCGATCAGCGGCATCAGCGGCGCGCAGGCGAACCACGCGAAGAAGCAGACGAAGAACGCCATCCAGGTGAGGTGGAAGGCACGCATCGGCGCTGTGCCGAAGCTGAACAGATCGATGCGGGTGGCCTTGTTTGACATGTGGGGTCTACCAAAACGAAACGGCGTCCTGCGAACCCGGTCGAGAGACCGGATGCACAGGACGCCGTTGTCCAGAAAGCCCGTTGCCGGGCCGCTCAGTATTCGTTGCTGCCGGGCACGTCGCCGTTGACGCGCCCGGTCGATGCTTTGCAAGCGTCGTGCCAGATGAGGGTTTTCCTCGTCCGGCCTGGCTTTCCGGCGATTTCGCGAGCGCTTGCACCGGTCCGGCGCGTCACGCGATGACGCAGTTCCGCACAGTTGTGGTGCGGCGCAGCACTGCCGACGTGCGATCGTCATGCACCGCGAGCGGGTGCCGCCCCGCGATCCGGCGGCCGCCACCGGCCGCTCGGCACCATCGGCCGCGCGCCTGCCTGCCGCGTCGCGCCGGCCTCTCGGCCGCGTCTTGCCGCGCCGCAATGAAGCTGGCGCGCTTATTGCAATAAAGGAAACGCGCCGGCAACGATGTCGGCGCACGCAAGACAGACGAACCGGGCCGCGCGGCGTATCGCGGCGGCCCATCCGGACAACGGCGTCCCGAACGCCCGGCCGCATGGCCGGCGCGCGGCGTCGTGCGGTTCCGGCGGCGCGCGCCGCGTCGTGCGCCACACTGGAACTGACGAGAATGACGAACCCCACTGGCAAGGTCACCCTGCTCGGCGCCGGCCCCGGCGATCCGGAGCTGCTGACGATCCGCGCCGCCCGGCGCCTGGCCGCCGCCGACGTGGTGCTGCTCGACGACCTGGTCGACCCCGCCGTGGCCGAGCTCGCGCCGCAAGCGCGCATCGTGCGCGTCGGCAAGCGCGGCGGCTGCCGCTCCACCCCGCAGGCCTTCATCGAGAAGCTGATGCGCCGCTACGCGCTGCGCGGCCTGCACGTGGTGCGCGTCAAGGGCGGCGACGCGCTGCTGTTCGGCCGCGCCGGCGAGGAACTGGCCGCCCTGCACGCGGCCGGCGTGCCGGTCGAGATCGTCAACGGCATCTCCTCCGGTTTCGCGGCGGCCGCCGAACTGGGCGTGTCGCTCACGCATCGCCGTCACTGCCAGGGCGTGACCTTCGTCACCGCGCACATGCAGGACCACGGCGAGCCCGACTGGGCCGCGCTCGCGGCCGGCGGCACCACCCTGGTGATCTACATGGGCATGAGCCGCATCGAGCGCGTCGCCGCCAGCCTGCTCGGCACGCTCCCGC
>NZ_VWWC01000114.1:0-24722 GCF_011753175.1 Burkholderia sp. Cy-637
CGAGAACAGCAGGGCCGGCTTGCTGCATTCGGCCACCAGTTCGCGCAGGATGTGGATCGACTCGGCCTCGAGCCAGTCGAGGTGGCCCATCCGGCTGGCGGTGCCGGCCGGCGATGCGAAGGCGGATTGTTCGAGCGTCGTGCTCATGATGTCAGTCCTTACTGGGTTGCTGGCCGCCCGTCGTGGCGGGCGGCGCGATTGCTTTCGTTGCTTGGGTCGGGCTGCGGCGCCTCAGGCGCTCACCGGCCGCTGCGGCAGCTCCGACACCGGCGCGACCGTGATGTGCAGGCCGCATTCCTTGGTGTCGCGCGACTCCCACCACCAGCGTCCGGCGCGGCTGTCCTCGCCGGGGCGGATCGCCCGCGTGCAGGGCTCGCAGCCGATGCTCGGGTAGCCGCGCGCGTGCAGCGGATTGACCGGCACCTCGAAGGCCTTCAGGTAGGCCCAGACCTCGGCCTCGGTCCAGTCCGCCAGCGGGTTGTACTTGGCGATGCCGCGTGCCTCGTCCTGCTCCTGCTCGTGCAGCTCGGCGCGCGTCACCGACTGCTCGCGGCGCTGGCCGGTCACCCAGGCGTCCACCTCCGACAGCGCGCGGTTGAGCGGCTCGACCTTGCGGATATGGCAGCAGGACTTGCGCAGCTCGACGCTTTCGTAGAAGGCGTTCAGGCCGTGCTCGGCGACGTACTGGTCGATCGCGTCCTGCTGCGGATGGAACTGCTCGATCTCGTAGCCGTAGCGCTCGCGCACGCGGTCGATCATGCCGAGCGTCTCGGCATGCAGGCGGCCCGTGTTCAGCGAGAAGATGCCGATCGCGTGGCCCTTGGAGAGGATCGCGTGGGTCACCAGCATGTCCTCGGCCGCGAGGCTGCTGGCGAACTTCACGCGCGCATGGCTCGCCGCGATCGAGGCGAGCAGCGCGTCGAGCCGCTCGACCTTGGCGCTCAGCTCGGGCGTGAGGAGCTCGCTCATGCGTTCACCTGTGCCGAGGCGGCGCGGCGGCGGAACAGCGGCACCGCGTCGTCCACCGCGCCCTGGTAGCGTTCCGAGAACTCCGTGAAGGCATTCAGCGCGTCGTGCGGGTCGCGATCGGCGCGCACCGCGAAGGCGTCGAAGCCGCAGCGCGACATGTAGTTCAACTGGTCGCGCAGCACGTCGCCGATCGCGCGCAGCTCGCCGGTCCAGCCGTGGCGATTGCGCAGCAGGTGCGCCGTGCTGTAGCCGCGGCCGTCGCCGAAGCGCGGGAAGTCCACCGCGATCACCGTCAGCTTGTCGAAATCGGCCACCAGCTCGGCCGGTTCGCTGTCCGGCGCGAGCCACACGCCCAGTTCGTCCTTGCCGCGCGCGGCGACCAGCGCCTCGCGTTCGGCCTGCCAGTAAGCCAGCGGCACCAGCAGCTTGCCGGCCGGCAGCGCGTCCACCGCGGGCAGGGCGCCGTCCTCGGCGGCCCGCACCACGTGCCATGCGTCGTCGATCACGGCGCGGTTCTTGATAATCGAAGCCATCTGCTAATTCCTCGTTGCTTAGGCGTGGGCCGGCTGGCGGGCCGCGTAGACGCGTTCCTTGAACGGCGCGAGACCGATACGCTGGTAGGTATCGATGAAGCGCTCGCCGTCGATGCGCGATTCCACGAAGGTGTCGACCAGCGTGCTGATCACGTCCGGCACTTCATGCGCCGAGAACGACGGGCCGATCACGCGGCCCAGCTTCAGGCCGTCCGCGCCCGTGCCCTGCTCGCCGCCCAGCGAGATCTGGTACCACTCGGCGCCGTCCTTGTCGACGCCGAGGATGCCGATGTTGCCGACGTGGTGATGGCCGCAGGAGTTCATGCAGCCCGAGATGTTCAGCGACATCTCGCCGAGGTCGTAGACGTAGTCCAGGTCGTCGAAACGCTCCTGGATCGCCTGCGCGATCGGGATCGACTTGGCATTGGCCAGCGAGCAGAAATCGCCGCCCGGGCAGGCGATGATGTCGGTCAGCAGGCCGATGTTCGGCGTCGCGAAGCCGGCTGCCCTGGCCTTCTCCCACAGCGCGAACAGGTCGCGCTTCTTGACGTTGGCGAGGATCAGGTTCTGCTCGTGCGAGACGCGCAGCTCGCCGAACGAGTAGGCGTCGGCCCAGTCGGCCACGGTGTCCATCTGCGCGTCGGTCGCGTCGCCCGGCGCCACGCCGTTCGGCTTGAGCGACAGCGTCACGGCCGCGTAGCCCGCCACCTTGTGCGGCGCCACGTTGCGCTCGACCCAGCGCGCGAAGGCCTTGTTCTCGAGCAGGTGCTGCTCGTAGGAAGCGTCCGTGTCGGCCAGCTTCTCGTAGACGGGCGGCGCGAAATCCTTCGAGACGCGGTCGAGCTCGGCCTGCGTGAGCGTCGAGGGGCCGTCCTTCAGGTGCTGCCACTCTTGCTCGACCTGCTGCGAGAACTTCTCCGGCGAGAGCGCCTTGACCAGGATCTTGATCCGCGCCTTATAAAGATTGTCGCGGCGGCCGAAGCGGTTGTAGACGCGCAGCACAGCCTCGCAATAGGTCAGCAGGTGCTGCCAGGGCAGGTTCTCGCGGATGATCGAGCCGACGATCGGGGTGCGGCCCAGGCCGCCGCCGGCCAGGATGCTGGCCACCACCTCGCCCTGCTCGTTGCGCGACAGGTAGACGCCCAGGTCGTGCATCTGCACGGCGGCGCGGTCGATCTTGGCGCCCGACACGGCGATCTTGAACTTGCGCGGCAGCCAGGCGAATTCGGGGTGGAACGTCGACCACTGGCGCAGGATTTCCGACCAGGGGCGCGGGTCGATCACTTCGTCGGGCGCCACGCCCGCGAACTGGTCGGCGGTGATGTTGCGGATGCAGTTGCCCGAGGTCTGGATGCCGTGCATCTGGACCGAGGCGAGCTTGCGCAGGATTTCGGGCGTGTCCTCGAGCTGGATCCAGTTGAACTGGATGTTCGACCGCGTCGAGAAGTGCCCGTAGCCGCGGTCGTGCTCGCGCGCGATCACGGCCAGCATGCGCAGCTGGTCGCTGCGAAGGTTGCCGTAAGGAATCGCGATGCGGTGCATGTAGGCGTGGCGCTGCATGTACAGGCCGTTCTGCAGGCGCAGCGGGCGGAACTCTTCTTCGCTCAATTCGCCCGACAGCCGGCGACGCACCTGGTCGCGGTACTGCGCGACGCGTTCGTCGACGATCGTCTGGTCGTACTGGTCGTACTGATACATTCGGGGACCCCAGGGTTTCGTGTTGACCGCACGGCGTCCTAGCCACGCCGCGCCCGAATTCCACATCCGTCCGCACCGAGCTGCCGGCCGTCTAGCCCTCGGCCCGCTCATTTGCTAATGACGAATACAGATATCCATATTTGAAAAACCAGGGTGAATCGTAATAAACTCGCTTTATATATCAAACGACTAAAAAATTCTTTCCATATGCGGAAGGGTTATATATGAACCTGCACCAATTTCGCTTCGTGCGCGAGGCCGTGCGCCAGAACTTCAACCTCACCGAGGCGGCCAAGGCCCTGTTCACGTCCCAGCCGGGCGTCTCCAAGGCCATCATCGAGCTCGAGGACGAACTGGGCGTGGAGATCTTCACGCGGCACGGCAAGCGCGTGCGTTCGCTGACCGAACCGGGGCGGATCATCCTGGCCTCGGTCGAGCGCATCCTCCAGGAAGTCGAGAGCTTGAAAAGGGTCGGAAAGGATTACGCAGCGCAGGACCAGGGCAACCTGACCATCGCGGCGACGCACACGCAGGCGCGCTACTCGTTGCCGGCCGCGATCGCCGAGTTCAAGAAGCGCTTCCCGAAGGTGCATCTGTCGATCCTGCAAGGCAGCCCGACCCAGGTGGCCGAGATGGTGATCCACGACCAGGCCGACTTGGCGATCGCCACCGAGGCGATCGCCGACTACAAGGAGCTGGTGTCGCTGCCCTGCTTCCAGTGGCATCACGCCGCCGTGGTGCCGGCCGATCATCCGTTGCTGGAACGCCGGCCGCCCTCGCTCGACGACCTGGCCCAGTACCCGCTGATCACCTACGACGACGCCTTCGCCGGCCGCAAGAAGATCAACCACGCGTTCGCGCTGCGCGGCTTGTCGCCCGATATCGTGCTCGAGGCGATCGACGCCGATGTGATCAAGACCTACGTGGAGCTCGGGCTCGGGGTCGGCATCCTGGCCGATATCGCCTTCAACCCGGAGCGTGACCGCAACCTGCGGTCGATCCCGGTCGGGCATCTGTTCGGCAGCAACGTGACGCGGGTGGCGCTCAAGCAAGGGGCGTATCTGCGCGGTTATGTGTATACGCTGGTGGAGTTGCTGTCGCCGACGCTCAACCGCAAGCTGATCGAGCAGGCGCTCAAGGGCGAGGCGGAGTCTTACGAGCTGTGAGCGGGCGCGGGCTGGCCTATTTATATGGATGGATCATGGAGGACGCCCGTGGCAGCTTCGGCGCTTGCCGGGCGACCGGATTTCCGCCATAATCAGCGATTCGCCTGCGCGCAATCGCACGTGCAAGGTCTGAATTCTCTGCCCAGGTGGTGAAACTGGTAGACGCAGGGGACTCAAAATCCCCCGCCGCAAGGCGTGCCGGTTCGATTCCGGCCCTGGGCACCAGTACATAGTTCCGGGAAGTTCCCGGAAGTCCTAAAACCCGCGACAGCTCTAGGCTTCGCGGGTTTTTTCATTCCGGCAAAGTGCCGTATGGTGCGTAGACAGCCGGGGGCAAGTGGGGGCAACATTGGGGGCAACCCACCCGAAATTGCCTTACCCGTCAGGAGTTGCCCCCGTGCCATTAACCGATACAGCCATCCGGAACGCCAAGCCTGCCGACAAGCCCGTGCGCCTGTTCGACGGAGGCGGCCTCTATCTGGAAATCGCCCCGAGTGGGGGCAAGTGGTGGCGCCTCAAATACCGGTTTGGGGGCAAGGAAAAGCGCTACTCGCTCGGCGTCTACCCGGACATTACATTGGCGATCGCACGGAAGAAGCGCGACGAAGCCCGTGAAAAGCTCGCTGCCGGCATCGATCCGGGTGAAGCAAAGAAGGCGGAAAAAAGAGCCAGCCTGCTCGCGGCCGCTCATTCGTTTGAGGTTGTCGCTCGCGGCTGGATGGCTGAGCGCAAGACGACTGTAGAGCCAGCGCAGCATGACAAGACACTCGCCCGCATGGAGAACGATGTATTCCCATGGCTCGGCAAGCGCCCTATCGCTGAAATCGACGCCCCGGAGATACTGGTTGTACTGAAGCGCGTAGATGGGCGCGGAGCGAGATTTACCTCCCATCGCATCCGCAGCGAGATAAGCCGGGTATTCCGCTACGGCATCAAAGAGGGGCACTGCAAGACCGATCCAGCCCGAGATTTGGTCGATGCCATTCCGCCCGCCCAGACAACGCACTTTGCCTCGATCACCGAGCCCGAGAAAGTTGCCGAGATGCTTCGCGCGTTCGACGGCTTCACGGGTACTTTCCCGGTTCTCTGCGCGCTCAGACTAGCCCCGATGCTGTTCGTCCGCCCAGGCGAATTACGCAAGGCGCAGTGGTCACAATTCGAGCTCGACAAAGGCGAGTGGCGCTATTTCGTCAACAAAACGAAAACGGATCACCTTGTTCCGCTGGCCACCCAGGCGGTTGCGATTTTGCGCGAGCTTCACGCCCTGACTGGCGATGGCGTCTACGTGTTCCCCGGCGCCCGCGACCGAAATCGCCCGATGAGCGAGGCCGCTATCAATGCAGCCCTTCGTCGCCTTGGCTACGACACTCGCACCGAGATTACCGGTCACGGCTTCCGGGCCATGGCACGGACAATCCTGCATGAAGAACTGGAGGAAAAGCCGGAAGTGATCGAGCACCAACTAGCGCATACCGTCCCTGACAGCCTTGGGCGGGCGTACAACCGAACGAAATTCATCAAGGCCCGACGTTCGATGATGCAACAGTGGGCGGACTACCTCGACAAGCTCAAAGCAGGGGCGGAAATCATTCCGATCGCGGCGGCCGGATAGACCCGTGCCGCCACGCGTATGACCCCCTTGTCACGCCCCTCCCACCATTTTTCCGTACTTGGTCAGACGCTACCGACGCACTGCCTTTCGGTATGAATATGACCCCCCTTGGCGTCTCTGGGATAGAGAAAAAGCGCGGGTGTGAGCCCCCGCGTCTTTGCCCTAGACGCAGGGTCCCCCGCTTTCCGGCAGCCCCGACACTTGCGACGGACGTAACAATGTCCGGTCGGCGTATATCGTGGACACCCCCGTTGAAAACACGTCGTCGACGCCCTGCGAATCCCGGAGAGCCGCGCCCCGTCTGGCTTCACGGTCGATGCAGATGGTCGAGGTCTGTCCGCTCAGTGCAAAACGAGTTGGAGATTTGGAGATAAACGCCTGAATCGGCCGCAAAGCCTTGTCGGGCAAGGCTTCGGGTGTCTCCAAACGATTTGGAGAACGCTGGAGATACTGGAGATAAACCGGGCTGGATTGTTACGGAAGCGGCAAGATTCGCGGCAACCGCCGGCCCGGTTCCATCTGGAGCGTATCGCTCAAAGTAACTTTGACGCATGGGCCAAAAATGCCGCGCAAAGGAATGCCCGCCACCGCCCTCCCGGACGGCGGCGGTGCTTTTCACAGCTCAAGCGTGAAGATGGACGGCAACACGCGATAGACCATGAACTTGCCGTGACCGGGGATGTACTCCTGCCGGTACGGATAGCCGTCGCTACGCGGCATCAGCACGCCCCGCTTCATCAGTGCCTTGGCGACGATCTTGTGATCGAAGCCGGCGCACACGTCCTTGCGGAACACGGCCGCTTCGATCAGGTATTCCGTCTCGACGCTTTCCGCATCGTCGGGGCTCATCTTGCCGCCGAACTCGGCGTAATACTCCCGATCGGAGGCGATGGGCGTGCGCCGCTCGTCGCGCTTCACGTGCTGCTTGAAGCCCGCTCGATGCGGCACGTTCGGCCGATGGTCGTCCTGTGCACGGTTCATCCACACGAAACGGTTGTCCCCGTGTGCGGCGAGGAAATGCTGTACCTGCCGCACGGCTTCAGCCTCGTCCGAGTTGCCGGTGCCGCCGCGCAGTTCGAGCCAGCCTTCGAAGCAACGACGCGCGGCCTCGACCGCTTCGCCCTCCGGCCAGCCGGTTAGCCCGTGCGCCGTCGCCAGCTCGCCGGCCACCGCGACCAGGCAGAACCGCTTGGCGACGCGTGCGACCTGCGAGTGCGAGCCGTCCGGCACCCATTGCCCGACCAGCTCGTCAACGCGCATGCGCAGATGCTCGGCCAGCTCGCCGGCTTGCGACGACGCCCACTCGATGAACGCAGGGCCGGCCGTGCCGTAGTGCATGCCGGCATGGCGCTCTAGATGCTCGATCAGCGCGGCTGGCGTCGGGAAGCCGTGCAGCTCCTCCACGACGCCCATTTCGCCGACCTCGGCCGGGATCGCCGGCAAGCGCACCTCGATACCGCCCTTCATCGGCTTGTTTCCCTCGGCCATCAACGCGGCCACGCTCTTTTCCCCATTCGACAGGAACAGCAGCCGCCACGTGAGAACCGGCTTGGCCGAGCCGCTACGCGACGCGCGGGCCTTGCCCGACTCGTTCGCGAGCATGTAGATCACATCACCGACCAGGCGCGGCTCCACCTGCCCGATTTCATCGAGAATCAGCAGGGCATCGCTATGCTGCGTGGCGACGGCTTCCAGGGCGTTGTCGGTCGCCTTCCAGCTCCGCACGTAGTCAGGCGAACCAAAGACGGACGCGGCGATAACCCCGCCCGTCGATTTGCCCTTGGACGTCGTGCCGAGCAGATGGAAGCCGCCCGACTGGAGACCGGAGAAGTGCAGGAGCGGACCAGCGAAGGCGGTCGCCACGCAGAACAGCAACCGGCTGTTGCCGACGCAATAGGCCGCGACCTCCCGGCGCCAGTCTTCCGGGGTGCCGCGCTCCTTGAACTGGCTCTGGATCGGCGTGTCGGCCTGGTAGATCAACGCCTCCTTGCCGGTGCCGATGACGCGATCGGGCAGCACGAACGCGCCGTGATGCCAGCCGACGCGCGGCACGCAACGCACGCGCTCGTCCGGCTGCGCCATCTGGACATAGTTCGCGATCTGCGTGCGGGCGATCTGCGTCACGCCAAGCTTCACGCCCATATCGAGCAGCATGCGGCGCAGCTCCGTGCCGTCGCCGGCAAACAGGCCGGCCGGCACCGCCCACCGTTTCAGGATGCCGTCGCGGTCCGTGAATTCGAGCAGGTAGCCCCACTCGCTGTTCATCTCGTTGCGCGTCTCTGCGATCACGTCGATACGCGTGCTGACCCAATGCGGCGGCAGCGGATCGCCCTGATTGTTGAAGCCGTGAAACCACACGCCCTTGTCGTCGACGACGAACCGCGACTTGCCGTCCTGCGCGCGGGCCGTTTTCGGGCGCTTGGCGGGCTTCGCGGCGGCTGGAGCGGCTTTGCCCTTGCTGGCGTCAGCCGAGCCGGCCGGCGCGAGCGTAGCCCGCACGGCGGCGGCCACCGCCTCCGGGCCGACGTGCGCAGCCAGGTCGTTGAAGTCCGTCCCGGCCGCTGGACGGTTCGGACCGAAGTCCGGCACCGCGACGATGCCGGCGACGGCTTCGGCCGCCGCGCGAGCCTTCGTCACGCCCGGATTGCCCTTCGTCGTGTGGTCGTCGTCGGCGCACACGACGATGCGGGCGCCTGGATACTGCCCGCGTAGCGCCGTCGCGACCGCGTACAAATTGCCGGCGTCGAACGCGACGGCGGCCGGATAGCCCGTCGCGGCCGCGAGCGTCGCGCACGTGGCGTAACCCTCGCCAATCAGCAACGTGGACGGCGCGGAAGATAGCAGGCCGCCTATCAACGAGAAGCAGCCCGCCTTGCGGCCGTTCGGCAGATAGCGCTTCTGGCCGTCCGTCAGGACGAATTCCAGCGTCCACAGCTTCCCGTCCGCGTCACGGGCCGGGATGACGAGTGCGCCGTCGCATGCGGCCGTGCCGATGCACAAGCCGCCGCGATAGACGCGCAGCGCGTCGACCGGGATGCGCTTGCGAACGAGATACGGGTGATCGGCCGGCGCAGGCTCGGCCGCCGACCAGATCGATTCGGCGAGCGCCGACGCAGCTTGCTGCTTCTCGGTCAGTTCAGCCAGCTCGGCCGCTTCGCGGGCCGCGCGCTCGGCTTTCTGCCGCTCGCGCTCCGCTGGATCGACCGGCTTCGCCCGATGCGCACGCGGATCGAAGCCACCGACCTTGGCGAGGTGAAACAGCGTGTTGATGGTGATCTTGCCGCCCTTGAACGACTTCCACACATCGCGCGCGTCCTTGCCGTTGTAGTTCTGCGCGCCTTGGCTCCATTCGTTCCAGAGGGCGAAGCCCTCCTCGCCAAACTCGGCCTTGAGCGCCATCCCCACCTGACGCCACGTGTCGCGGTCGTCAGGCGGAACATAGCCGAGCGCGACTCTCGCCCGCTCGAATTCCGACATGGGTGCGTTACTCATAGGTTCCCACTGGACGCGCGTCGGCAGGCTCCCGATTAGTAGTCCATATCGGGCATGCAGCTACCCGACGCGCGAAGAATTGAATGATGCAGAGATGCCTAGCGGCGAGGCGTCAGCCGGCCGCGCGACGTACCGACAGAACGGCACCGCCGGCCGTGACGTCGTTGCTGTAGACGTAGCGGCCGAGCCGCGATTCGCCAAGGGCGTCGTTCGCCGCCTCCAGCGCCGCGCCGATCGACGGCAGGGATGCGCGGAACAGGCTCAGCACAAGCCAGTAGTCGTCATCGGACATGGCCTTGTCGGCCGCCCAATGCAGGCTGTCCAGCAGCTCCATCGCATCGCTGATCCGTGTCCCGATGCGGGTGGGATCGGGACGGTTCACCTCGGCCACGAAGTGCGACGCGAGCGGCTGCACGGCATTCTTGTTCGTCTTTGCCATGACCGCCCCTCAGTGCGTCGTGCGCGGTTCGCGCGTGACGAGGCCGAGCGCCGCGAACAGGTGCTGTTGCACGCGCCCCATCAGGCCGGCCGCAAACGCTTGCCGGCTGATCGTCACGCGGTGCGCGTCGACGTCGCCTGCGTCCTGCATGGCGGATTCCATGCCGCCCGCGAACGCGGCGGCTTGATGCGCCGCGTAGTCGTGCAGCCGCACGTCGCCTTTCAGGTCGAGCCATGCGTCGGCGCAGATCGCGCCCAGGTCGACGGCGAATTGCAACTCGATCGGAGCGCCGGTATCGAGCGGCGGCGCATTATCGAATCCATTGATAACCGCGGTTCGGATGCGCTGATCAGTCATGGCACACCTCCGGCTGCGCGGTACGGCGCATTTCGGCCGAGTACCGGCTCGCAACGCCTTGCCCCATGTCGACGAGCGAGCGCTCGTAGGTGTCCTCCGGAAGATGCGCACGGACGGCATCGAACAGCGCTTCGAGATGGGCGAACTGATGGGCCGCACACATGGCGATCATCTTGACTTCGTTCGGCAGGCGGAATTCAGACATGGCGCACCTCCAGGATCGACGCGAGGAGTTGCCGGACGTCGATCGTGCAATCCAGCTCCGCTTCGCCGCGAATCGGTGTGAGGTTCCAGTCATGCACGGCAGCGTGCGTGAATTCGCCGAACCGCCGATCGTAGGCGCTGCGCCCCGCGACGGGGCCGCCCAAGATCCGCACGCGCCAATCGTGATCGGGCGTCGGGGAAGCCGATGCCACCTCAACCAGCATGCCAATGCGTGAGCGCGCATCACATTGCGTGACGATCGCCAGATCGCCAATCTTGCAGCGCAGCTCAGCCATGGCGTACCTCCGCACGAACGAGCGCCGCGATCGCGGCCAGTGCCGCGCCGGTTGCGTCGAGCGCGTCCTGATACGTGCTGGCGGTTGCCGCGTCGCGCAGTGCTGCGCGGACGATGGATTGAATGAGGTGGGATTGCTGCCCGGTATGGGCGTGCGTGGACTGGCGCAAGATGCGACCTCCGACGTTAGCGTTTCGGAAGCCCGCTCCCCACTTCCAAATGGGGTGGGCGGGCTGATAGCAGGGTTGGAAGACCGGAACGTCGGCACCGGCAGGCCGAAGCCTCCCCACCATCGCCCACCCATTGATCGTAGAGGCGCGCGAAGGCACACGGACGTAAAAAAACCGCGCATTGGCGGTCGTCCGCCGACATTTTCCGGGCTTCCAAACCCGGTTCGCTGTTGTCTCAGCGATATGCACAGAATACCGCGCGGTGCCAGACGACGCAAATCGCGCGCCCCTCGCCCCGCATTGCCGAGCGGAAAGTGACTTTGGGCGAGCATCAGGCGGCCTCCCCCTTGAGCACGGCGGTCGCCAGCTTGAGCTGCTCGATATCCAGTTGCGAGCTGCCCTGCGCCAGCGATTGGCCGAGCGCGACGCCCCGCAGCATGGCGCTAACTTGCAAGCGGCGCGTCCTGTCCGTGCACTGCGCATCGATGTCGTTGTAAAGCGCACGATAGGCTTTCCGCAGCTGTCGATACTGCCGACGACGATAGTTCGCTGAATCCTGTTCGGCAGCGGCGATCGCCTGGACGAACTTCTCGCAGGCGGTGCCAAGTTGCTTTGTCGTCAGATGCGGGGCTTCGAGCGCGAGCGTCGAGGCGAGCGTGACGGCGATCGCTACGAGCTTCCCGGTGTCGTCGCCACGATTCCAGAAGCAACCCTCGATGTCATCGAGGATTCCTGCGAACTTGCGGAGGCGGGCGTCGCGGCAACGCACGAACGCGGTGTCGCGCGCCGTGACGGCCGCGCCCATCGCGCGACCATACGGGCCGCCGCGATCGATCATAAAGGAGGGCGCGCTCATGCCTGCCCCCGCGTGGACTGACGGGATTCGACCCATTGCTGGACGTCTGTGGCGCGCCAGCCGACGCTCCTGGCACCCAACTGGACCGGTGCTGGAAACTTGCCTTCGCGAATCCAGCGATACAGCGTCGTTTTCTTGACGCCGACGCAATCCAGCACACCAATAAGTCGAAGAATCTTAAGAGCCATTTTCTGTTCAGAAATGGCCTGTTCCGCAAGAAGGAGGATAGCGGCGGCAATAAGCCGTGCCGTACTATCAAAGTACGGGCGCAATGAAGTTCGCGGGAGACGCACAAAGTAACTTTGCAAAGTTACTTTGCACGGCGCGCCGCGCGCGGTATCATCCGTCCTAACAAGAGCTAAGCGTTTCCTAGGCGCGGTGGCTCTTGTGGTTCCTCCAATTATGGAACAGGCAGCCAAGCCAAAAATCGCCGGTGGGATGTGTTGGTAGCACACCCCCGGCACCCTCTCGTCAGCGCGACGAAATATGCTCAACGACTTAGCATTCCCGCCTTTTTCCCTTGCATCCCCACAGATTCATAGAGCCGTGTTCGATTAGGTGCTAACAAGTACCGCAATTATATCGAAAGGTCTGCCCCCATAAAAGACTTGTCTCGGATTATCTAAAAGCGCAATACATGGTGTCACTGTTCAGCCAAATTTGGCACGCGCGCCGCTCAACCGAAGGACGTTTGATAGTCGCCCCCGCTCAGGTAACGGACGTTCATGCAACAGTCAGGCTCGTCGCGTCGTTGGGCTAACCGACGCTGGAGTCTGTGGCCGTCGATGATGTTGGTCCGTGATACCGTCTGCGGGTCGCAGTTGACCCCTTAGGCGGAGTAATCGCAGAAAAGATGACCACTACATACAACTGCGCTTTGTGTAACCAGCCCCTCTCCATCGTAGGGAACTCAGGCGAACACATCGTACCGAATTCGATCGGCGGTCGCCGCAAGGTCCGAGGCTTCATCTGTAAGGGCTGCAATAGCCGGACCGGCGACGGATGGGATGCCGAACTCTGGCGACAGTTCCAACATATCGCATTGATGCACGGGGTAGAGCGTGATCGTGGCAACGTCCCGGCGATCCCAGTGCAAACTGGAGTCGGCACGCAGTTGATGCTTTTGCCAGACGGCAGCTTGATGCCTCGACGGATCGCATTCGAAAAGGTCGTCAACCCGGCGGGCAAAGGATTTCTCATCAAGGCTACGGTGCGCACAGCGGAAGAAGCTGAAGAGATGATCAGAAACCTTGCCGCGAAACACCCGGAGATCAATGTCGAAGAGGTGTTGTCCACGCTGCAAGCGAGGGCCGAATATCTCGACTCGCCGCTTACGTTCGGCACCGCGTTCGCCGGTCCTTTGGGCGGCCGCTCAATGGTGAAAACGGCGGTTGCTATGGCCTTTGATGCCGGGGTCAGTCCTTCAGCGTGCAATCTGGCCCTTCCCTATCTGCTCGACAAAAATAGCGAGGCACCCTACGGACTTTTCTATGAGCGTGATCTGGTCCGAGGGCGCCCCACGAGTTTCACGCCTCACATTGTCAGTGTCCGAGGCGATTCGAGTAGTGGCTACCTAATGGGTTACGTAGAGTATTTCGGGCTGGCCCGGATCGTCGTGCCGCTGAGCGATCAATACGATGGCGAAGCCTTATCCTTGACTTATGCTTTTGATCCCGCCAACGGCCAAGAGATCGACATTAGTGTTGACCTTTACTTCTCTGGCGAAGAAATCGAGCGAATCAAGGCGAACGAGGCATATACCGTTGAGCAGTACGAGGCCGTCGTCAATAGTTCATTCCGGATCGTCTATCGTCGTAGTTTGCGACGTCAATACAGAAAGGCATTCGCCGGGTCGGTCGAATATGCTGCGTCGAAACTTGGAATAGCCTATGGCGAAGTTATTCCTGCCACGCAGGCACGAGAATTCACTGAGCACATGATGGAAAGACTCGGGCCGCTCTTCGCCCACATGGCTGCGAATGGGATCCCTATCGCAGAAGCTATGCGAACCGACGACGTTGACTGAACACTTCTGGCCGCACGTAAAGAATGTATACGCGCTGGATTGCGAGTGCAACAGGCTCGTCGCATCGGTATTTCGCCAGCTTGCTAGGCTCCTGCTTCGCCAGACGGCGGATCTTTACGCCGACGCTTCGCGGAAATCAGCCAGTTTTCCGTGCTCTGCTATGAATCCATCACCAATCGAAAGGACAACCCGCTGTCGGTGACCTATCATGGGCAACTTGCGAGCCACGGCACCCTGACCTACCCATGCCGACCGCTCTCCACGAAAGCCGCGGCAATTCAAAGCAATGCCCTCTATAGGGTACACACAAGAAAGGAATTGGACATGACAGCACGCCTCCCAGAGGATGAGACTGCCGGTGAGTTTGAGCAGCGAGGGGTTGAACTCGCGCGTGCACTCCACGACCCATCTGGGGTCCAAGGTTCATTGATGATAAACGGGCGAGAACGTGATGGGGTATTTGTCTCCCACGAAGACATTAACGCCTACGAATTCACACTCATGCGTACCAAGGAAAAGGCGGAAAAGGACGCAGCCAAGTTGGTGGAGCTTCTCAACCACCTCTCCAAAGATCAGGAAAATTCAATTAAGCCCGCGACCGGATGGTTCGTTACCCGGGAGGATCCAACGGCCGACCAGCGAACAGCAGTCGCCGCCATCGCGCGGAAGGCTGGGCGCCAAGTCCATGCGATCAGCATCGCTCAGATGTACAAGCGGATCTGCAACTCTGAGATGTATATCCAGGGGCGCGACAAAGCTCCGTTTGGAAGCGTTGCTTTTACACCAGAGGTATCTGGCAAGCCAGTTCGCGTGCCTGTCCAGTTAGTTGACTCGAATGGTGGGACTTTATCGACCGACGATGTCGCAACAGTGCTAGCGAAGGGCCACCGAACCTTGATTGTTGGGGACTACGGGGCAGGAAAAAGTCACGCGTTGCGCGACATCTATTCATTCCTTCGCAAGGACCACTTCCGGCGCGGTCATCTCAACCCCTTCCCGATTCACATCAACCTCCGAGATTGCGAGGGGTTGAGGACGCCCGCAGAAATCCTCCGCCGCCATGCCGAGGAGATTGGGTTTGACCACGCGAATGGCTTGATTTCCGCGTGGCGTGCTGGCCTGTGTGTACTGTTACTAGACGGTTTCGACGAGGTGCTGCCCACTAGATGGCTTGGAAGCGTAACAGACCTAAAGCGCGTTCGGTGGGAGGCTCTCGCTCCAATCCGCCGTCTTGTCGATGAAACTCCGGCCAGTGCCGGCGTGGTGGTAGCTGGCCGCTCCCATTACTTCTCTGGACAGGTGGAAATGACCGAAGCGCTTGGATTCAAGTCCCGCGAAGTCTTGTCCATGGTCGATTTCGACGAGGGACAGCTCGCCGATTATCTGCGGCAGTCCGGTGCGACTTGGACGCTACCTGACTGGGTGCCTACGCGCCCCCTCCTTCTCGGCTACCTGGTCTCTCTGGGCAAAGATACTTCCGGAGCAATTGCGTCGTCCGTGAGTCGAGCAAAAGGGTGGCGTGCATTCCTTGATGCCATTTGCGTGCGTGAAGCGAAGATGTTCACTGCGGTACGCCCTGAGATCATTAGCCAGATTCTCTCGCGTGTCGCTACGATTGCCCGAGGAGGCACATCGGCGATTGGACCAATTTCGACAGACCAACTCCGCGCGGCCTTCGTTTCAGTAAATGGGTTTCAACCCGACGAAGAGGGTATTCAAGTTCTTCTTCGACTGCCAGGCCTTACAGCGTCGTTTGGTCCTGGCGGAGAGGAGATGCGCTCATTCGCAGATGAAGACTTGGCGGAAACCGCCTATGGACTCGATCTGGCGGCTTTCGTCCTCAACCCCTACGACGAAACAAACCCGCTCGCGAGCCCGGCATCATGGGTAAATGCATCTTCCGGGCTGGGTGGGGAGGTTGCCGCAGGTCGCCTCCTAGCTGACGCCCAATCAGTTGGCGTGGTATCAGCCGCCATCACAAAACGTCAGAAAGCCGGGAAATTTGACGCCGTACTGGCAGACCTTCTCACCGTAGTCGCAGCCATGCCCACCAACGGGCTAAAGATACAAGGGAACCTCCTCATCGCGGGCGTTGCGTTCGAAGAACTCCAGATCGCCGAGAACCCGCTGTATGGTGGTACGACTTTCCAAGACTGCCTCATCGAGCGCCTCGACATGAGTGGGATCGATGAAGATTCGCTAGTCCCGCACTTTCAAGGTTGCGTCATTTCACACATGGAAGGACTCGCCGGTATTCCAGAGTGGCTCAAGTCCAACTTCGCAAACACTGAGGTCGAGCGCTTTAGCACTGCGGCCCAGACGACCGCCGGAATCATGCAACTCAAGATCGATCGCGAGTCGCGAATCGCATTGACCGTGCTAAAAAAGGTTTTCGTCCAACGTGGCTCGGCTCGGAAGGAGGGGGCGCTCAGTCGCGGCCTTTCCCCCACCGACCGAGCGATCGTACCAACTGTACTCGCAGAACTTGTATCGAAAGGGTGGATCCGCAAGGATGATTCCGGTGGCAACGTCCTCTACGTAGGATCCAAGAATCGGCGCAAGGAGGCCCTCCGCGCACTGGAGGCTCCTACTGAGTTCCGACTTCAATAGGCAGAGCCGGCGTCGATTCGGGGTGAGATACCGCTTTGGACGTCAATCCCCAGTCGACTCCAGCAGGATCGATTTGAAGCAGTCGAAAGGCATTCTAGGAACTGCTCTGATCGGAGTGGCTCTGGCCTCATCCCGTGCAGCCTAATGAACACTGCGTGCTATTTCGCGCATCGGTGTGTTGGGGCAACACCGTTGTTTCATCGAGCATGCGGCGCAGTCGGTCTGACATCTCACCAAATGAGCCTGTCCAAAATCGATCCCTTTCGGACAACCCCTTTCCGCCCTGTCCAAAAATAAGGGTTGAAGTATTTTGGACAGGCGTCTATATTCGGACATCTATTTCGTACAGATTGAGTGCCTGATATGTCCCGAACCTTCGCTTATGCCCGCGTCAGCACGTCCGACCAGACCACCGCGAACCAGTTACGCGAGATCGAGGCGGCCGGCTTCTCCGTCGACAAACGCCGCGTTGTATCGGAAAGCATCTCAGGGAGCGTGAGCGCCGATCAGCGGCCGGGCTTCGCAAAGTTACTTGACCGGATGGAAGAAAGCGATGTGCTGATCGTGACGAAGCTCGATCGGCTCGGCCGCAATGCAATGGACGTGCGGGCCACGGTCGAAGGTTTGGCCGAGCGCGGTATTCGGGTTCATTGTCTCGCCTTGGGCGGCGTCGATCTGACGAGTGCGGCCGGCCGGATGACGATGCAGGTGTTGAACGCGGTGGCCGAGTTCGAACGCGATCTGCTGATCGAACGAACGCATGCTGGCATCGCTCGCGCTAAGGCAGAAGGCAAGACGATGGGACGGCCGTCCGCCCTGTCGGACCAACAGCGGGCGGAGGTACTGCGCGAGCTGGATGCGGGGGCGAGCGTGGCCGCCCTCGCCCGACAATTCGGCACGAGCCGCCAGACAATCATGCGGGTACGCGACGCGGCGTAACGCCTCTCCTTCCAAATTCACTTTTCACGGGCCGCAAGGCCCGTTTCTGTTTCTGCGCGCGGAGGAGTGGCGGCACGGGAGATTCTTTGCGCGCGGCGTCCCAGACGGCGGGCCAATTCCCGAGCTGGTCGACGTGGCTCGATGCATTCGACGCTTATCTCCAAACTTATCTCCAGAAAAATAGGTGAGTTGGAGATACACTTGGAGATGACCAAAGCCCCGCCAGATAAGGCAGACAGACCGAGTTGAGCCGTTATCTCCAACTCTCCAGAAAATTTCGCATCTGGCGAGGCAAGAATGGACCTTGATCGCTTCGTGTAGTGACTGCGCCAGCAGCGCGGGGGCAACTCCGGGGGCAACTTCACAACACCATCCAAGCAATCTCCTTACAGCACGGGCCTCACAGCGAACAATTTCATTCCGGCCCTGGCACCATGACATAGCTTCGGGAAAGTTCCTGAAGCCCTAAAACCTGCGTCAGCGCTAGGCTGTCGCGGGTTTTTTCGTTTCTGGAGGCTCCGGGGGGAATCTGGAAAACCCCAAATTCGGGGTGGAGATTTGTCGATTTGGGCGATACAGCTAGTGAGTGTCAGTGCAGCCAAATTGCAACCGGGACCTGCTGGATTGACCCTGAGCAGCCTCGGTTCTGCAGTTTGAAATTGCGTAAGCCCTTGACTCAAAAGTATGTGTTGCGCGCAGGTAAAGCTTCCATACGGTACTCAACGAGAACCGTTAGCGCCTCTGCCTCGTTGGACAAGCATGCACCGACTGATCACGCGCGATCCGGTAATGTGCAGTCGGCATCGAGCGTCGGCATATGCAGCAGCTTCGCCTTGTACTCAACCAGCCGATCGTCCGATACATCGAAGCGCCGCAGCCAGTCATCGCTTTCGGCCGTCGTGGCGAAATACGGTGATGCCGAGCCTGGCTGTCCAATTTGCAACTGCCACACGGAAGGAACGCGCACCGATTTGAGGGCCGCGTTGAGGATCACGTAATTGGGAGGCGGAACGGGTGGCCCGTTCTCATCGCCGTCGGTCGACGAGCCAGCTTCAGGGCGCCGGCCGGCCTGGATCACGACGCCGCCGTTCAGATCGTAGAGCGCGTACCAGTTAGGAGGCAGTTCGTTTCGCAGGGTATCGAGCCCACCTGCCTTATCAAGCAGTTCCTTGTCGAGCGCGGTAAGCCAGCCGACTGTCTTGATGCCGTCACGCAGTCGTGCCGCCTGCAGTAGCGGTTCGCCAACGTCGAGGGCCATCATCTGCTTGGCGAGCTGATATTCCGTCGGCACGTTTGCCGCGGTTTTCGCGAGGCTGAGATTCAATGCGTATCCGGCATACCCACCGACAACTTTGAGCCGACGGGCGAAGTCTACGAACAGTGTCTGGAACGCAGCAGGGTTTTCGGCGACGTACAGCAACGACGTGGAAAATGTCAGTGCGTTCAGACCAGCATGCGGGCGAGCCTCGCGCCAGCGTTGCTGACCGAACACCTGAAAATGCCAGAACCCGGCGTCGACGGAGGCATCCCCCGATGTCACGTATGCGGTCAATGCAGCCTTGTCGGAGTAGGACATAAATGTGCCGGAGGGAAGGTTTCCGCCCTTGATCCTGATGGGTTCCTTACCGTCCCGCCAAAGCCATTTCAATTCGTCCTTCGCGATCTCGCGATATTGCTCGTAGCACTCCGATATCGCCCTGCGTACTGCAGGGTCCGCAGCGTTCCGGAAGAACAGTGCGCCACGCACAGCGACGGCAGCACCGACATAGTCGTGCTTGTCGGTCGGCTCGAGCGCTCCTCCGGAAATCAGCGCTTCGAGCTGATGTGCTTTCGCGTATTCGATGAATGCTTTGTCGGTCATGTCAATTAGAGAACTGGAACGGGTACCGAAGGCGGCATGCCACCTCCTGGGGCGGGGCCAGCCCCGGTTTGGTTGAGCAGTTTCCTCACCTGCCTTCCAATCGACGAAAAGGCGTCGCGCAGCGCATCGGCGGTCGGACTGGATGACTCTTCGCCTCCGTCGTCAGGACAGCCACAGGTCGCCGGATCGAGTTCGGTGACCTTCGCGTGCGGGCCCGCGATTTCCCGGTAATCCGCTATCTGCTCGATGTCACGTCTATCCGGCGGGAATTTCATTTCGACCACGCCGGACAGATTATCTTGCGTGGGCGGCTTTCCGGGATCTTTGACGACCACGACATCAGGTCGTCGAATCCAGCCAACGCCAGGGACGTAGCCTTCCGGGTGGTGAGCCTTGATCCAGTTCGGAATGAACCCGTGCGGCTCGAGCGGATTTCGCGACGACATGATGGGCGCGGGCGGGTATTCGTTCATGTTGTAGCTGATTTCGGGCTTGTAGATGCTATCGCCCCTGGCATCCAGCGCGTTCAGCTTCGTTGCCACGCATGCCTGCTTGAGTCGGGCGCCGATGATGCTGATGTTCGGGCCTTTCTTGCATTGGCAAAGCGCTCCGCAGAGTATTTTTTTGTCCTGTTGATCGAGATCGCCGCCGAGATACACCTTAGTCGTCGTGCCTTCGGTCGACGTTCCGCCGGGGACGTCGTGGCTCATTCAGGCTTCTCCCGACCAAAGACCAGGGAGGCTGGCGAGTCTGCGTGATGCCACTGAGTGTAGCCGTCGGCATCGGTTGTGCCGCTGATGGTCTGGCCTTCTGGCGTTCGCAAACTGTACGGGCTGTTTGCGGCCGGCTGCCCGTTCGCAGCGACGACCTGGAATCGACCGCGACAACGCTCCGCAGAACCATCGGCCTCATGCCGAGCTGATATCGTGGTTCCACCAGCACTCACCGGAATGTTCGCGACAGCATTGCCCTGGCTAGCCATCAGCGTCGCGCCACATGCGGTCATGTCTTCCTGGAATGCCGCTTGCCGACCGTCGAAATTCATGCCGGGATTCTTGCTGGTGACGATCGGAAATACTCCCTTGCACTTCGGGCAGGTAACCATCGTGCCAACAAACGCAATCGGCCGACCGTCGATGAAAGTAATCGCTCCGGACGACAGTACAACGCCGCCGTGGGAAGTCGTGTCGCCTTCTCGAATGAACGCAAAGCTCATGGTGGATCCCCGGACAAATGCACGCGAGGACTCTATAGGTGCAGGGCAGGAGCGACCAGATCGCTGATGCCGCACGCAGCCTGGATTCGAAGCGCGATCGAACCATGGAGCGTGTGCATCTTTTTGCATGAACGGCGCCGCGCCAGCGGCGCTCTATCGCGCGCCGATGCAAGGCCCGACGTGGCTTTCGGAGCGACGCGCCACGCGCCCTCTCCAATCGGGAAACCGGCAGCATCGCAACGCCATCACATCAGATAGATGTGCGTCGATGTCACGTCGATTTATGCTTTTTTTGCTCGTGCATCGAGCCCGTATCACTCGACCGCATCGGGCATCCACCGCCTGAATATCTGACGTATCAGATCGACCGGTTACTCGCCAGCGTCCAGAATCGCCCAGTCCCGTCCAGAGATCGACATCCCGCACGCAGCAACACCTCAGCCTCCATGAGCCAGCCGTCATTCCTTACTGTCGAAGGTGAACTCGCCAGGCCCTCGTTGCTGCCGCTGCTGGGCCTGCCGTTCGGCCGGGAATGGACCATCGGGAAATCGGCCTCGCCATGCCCCCTCGGCTATTGCGCCACGCTGTGGACATACTGCATCGACGTGATGGCACCGCATCCATCGTGTCGTTGGGGCGCTACCACATGCGAGCCCGCCGATCCGATCGACGTCGCCATTGCGCACATCCCATCATCGCGCGGCCGCTCCCCGATCCGCCTCACGCCGAAACGACGAGAAGCCACGGCGTCGCTCGGTTCCATTACCTCGCGCATCTCCCTGATCAAGCTCATGCCGCGACCGCGATATCGTTCGATCGCCGTCAGCGCCGTGGCCGGCATGGCAATCGTGCTCGCCTGCCTGATGATCGGCTCGCCATATCGACGGACGCAGCCTCCCGAAGCGGTGACGGCGAACACTATCTCGCCCGTGCAGGCAGCACCGTCGACAACAACGACATCGAACCACGCCGCGAAACCACGCCAACCCGCTTCGCCGAACACGATTGCGCAAGTGCCGCGAGCAACCAAACCAAACCATGTCGCGCGTAGCGATCGACGCAAAAACGCCGTGACAAAAATGTCACGGCGCCAAGAAAACAAAACCAGGACATACACGGCTGCGGCAATGAAGCCTTCATCGCCTGACACCACGCGCCGGCACGCGAAGCCGCAAAGAGCATCGATCAAACCTCGCATCGCGACGGCTGAAGGAGCCGCAATTCTCGAGGCCTCGCCAATCAACACGCTGCCGCTCGCGCCGCGCGCTGCAGCGTCCTTGCCGCAGATCGACTGGATGCCGCTGATGAAGCACCGCCGGCTTACCGAAGACAAGCGCTTCAGCCGCTAAGCCCTTGTGCCCCTCACGTCGGGCACGGAACCAGTCACGCCAGCCAGGATCGTCCCAGCTCTGCACGCAGCGCATGCTGCAGCCCCTCATCCTTCCCGCGCCCGTCCAGGCTCCGAAACGCTTTCGCCTCGGCCTGCTGCAGCAGCGCAAGCTCCTCGCGCAGGAAATCCAGCCAGGTTCGTATCTTCGCGTCCACATACTGCCTCGACGAATACAGCGCCCAGATCACCCCGCTGGGCGAGCGGCATTGCGGCATGACGCGCACGAAGTCCCCCGAGCGCAGGCCGTCGATCGCCGCATGAACGGGCAGCACGCCGATCCCCATTCCCTCGCGAATCGCCACCGCCATCGCTTCATGGGAGTTCACGCGAAACGACGAAGCCGCCCCGGCGACGTGCTCCGGGCCATCGGGGCCGACCAGTTCCCACTCGCTCCTGCCGGGCGCCGGCGCTTCATAGGCCACGCAGGCATGCCTCGCCATGTCGGCGATGCGGTGCGGACTGCCATGACGATCGAGATAATCGCGCGAGGCGCACAGCACGCCGAAGGTCTCGCCGAGCCGCACGCCGATCAGCCCTGAACTCGGCAGCTCATCGTCGCCGACCACAACCGATACGTCGAAGCCCTCATCGAGCAATGCAGGTGCTCGCTGCGACAAGGTCATGTCGAGCAGGACGTCCGGGTAGCGCTGCCGGTATTTCGCGAAGACCGGAATCAGATAGTGCTGGCCGAGGCTCACCGCGCAATGCACGCGCAGGCAGCCGCTCGGATTGACATTGGCGTCGCGCGCCTCGGCTTCCGCTTCGTCGAGGTAGCCGAGGATCGAGCGACAGCGATGCAAGTAGCGCTCGCCGGCTTCGGTCAAGGCAAGCCGCCGCGTGGTGCGGTTCAGCAAGCGCGTGTGCAGATGGGCTTCGAGTGCGGCAATCGCACGCGACACCTGCGGAATCGTCGTATTCAGCAGGCGCGCCGCGGCGGTGAAGCTGTTCGCGTTCGCGACGCACACGAAGATGCGCATGTTCTGTAGCTTGTTTTGCATGGTTCACGGCCGGGGAGAGGACGGCATCGCGAGCCGGACGCGGCGACGGCGGCGTGGCTGCGCTACGCGATGCCGTATCCACAAAAGGAGGAGAACTGAGCAATTCATCGAGCCGGATCGACGACACGTCACCTCGACCCAAGCCCGGGCAGTTTCTCGATGGGAAACGACACACGCATGTTATGCGCCATGCCGCGCGACGATCATGCGAAGCATCAAGCCAAGCGCTGCACAGCGGCCTTGCACGCCGGTCTGCCACCCGCTTGCTACAATGCGCGCGCCATGGATCTCGAAACCATTCTCTATTCGCAGGGCTTCGGCTCGCGTCGCCAGTGCCGCTCGCTCGTCGAGACGGGGCGCGTCTCAATCGACGATGTCGTCCGCGACGATGCCGATGCCGACTTCGCCACCGACGATCTCCATTTCGACGTCGACGGCACGCGCTGGCCCTATCGCGCCCAGGCCTATCTCGTGCTGAACAAGCCGGCAGGCTACGAATGCTCGCGCGACCCGCAGCACCACCTGAGCGTGTTCTCGCTGCTGCCGCCGCAATTCGGCGCGCGCGGCGTGCAATGCGTGGGCCGGCTCGACCAGGACACCACCGGCTTGCTGCTGCTCTCCGACGACGGCCAGTTCGTGCACGCCTACACTTCGCCGAAGAAGAAGGTGCCCAAGACCTACCTCGCCGAAGTCAAGCACGCGCTCGACGAGGCGCAACTGGCCGCCCTGCGCGAGGGCGTGCTGCTGCATGGCGAACCGAAACCGATCGCGGCCGTCGCCGCGCGGGCACGCGAGCTGCGCAGCCTGGAGCTGACCGTGCTCGAAGGCAAGTATCACCAGGTCAAGCGCATGGTGGCCGCCTCGGGCAACCGCGTCGAGGCGCTGCACCGCGAGCGGGTGGGCGGCTATACGCTGCCGGCCGATCTGGCGCCGGGCGGCTGGCGCTGGCTCGACACCGCCGACCTGGCCGCCTTGCGCGCGGCACCGCCGGCCGCCTGAACGCGCCACGCTCCCCTGCGTTGCGCCGCCCCGACAAACGCGTTGCATTGCAATATGGACGCGCGACAAACCGCCGCTATACTCGAATCACAAGAAGAAAAAAGAGCACAACGAGCGGGTCAGGGGAAGATCATGAGCATCAACAGTCCATTCGAACTTTCGACCGTGATACTGGTATTCGCGGTGATGGGCGCGGTCGCGATCGGCGCGCTGCTGGCGACGATGCATCTGCGACGAAAATATCATCCGAACCTGATTGGGGCGCTGATCGGCGCCCTGCTCTGCTTCCTGTTGATCGAGGTCTTGCCCGCGATCATCTGAGCGAGCCGAGTTCGCTGTCCGCGGATACGGTACGCAGGAAGTCGTCGACGGTCGGATAACGCAGCGCGAACCGCAGTTCGCGCTTGAGCCGCGTATTGACCAGCCGGCGCGATTCCCGCATGAAGGACAGCAGCACCGGCTCGAGCCGCGTCTCGGCCTCGGCGCGCGTGATGCGCGGCGGGCTGGCTCGCCCGCTGGCGCGAGCCACGCGCTCGAAATACTCGCCCATCTTCATCTCGGTATCGTCCGAGGCGTGCACCACGCGCGCCGCGCGGCCGCGCACGGCCGCCGCGAGCAGGATGGCGGCCAGGTCGTCGGCGTGGATGTGGTTGGTATAGACGTCGTCGGCATCGACCAGCGCCGGCGTGCCGCGCTCGAGTCGCGCGATCGGCAGCCGGTTGGCCGCGTAGATCCCCGGAATCCGCACGATCCGCGCCGACAGCGCGCCGCGCGCCGTGGCCGCCCGCAGTTGGCGCTCCGCCGACACGCGCCGCACCGCGCGCGCGTTGGCCGGCCGCACCGGCCGCGTCTCGTCGACCCGCGCCCCTGCGCAATCCCCGTACACGCCGCT
>NZ_VWWC01000115.1:0-24158 GCF_011753175.1 Burkholderia sp. Cy-637
GACTTCGAGCACGAGGTGATTCCCGGCATCAGCAGCGTGCAGGCGCTGGCCGCGCGGCACCGCATCGCGCTCAACGAGATCGGCCGCGCGGTCGAGATCGTCAACGGCCGCGGGCTCGGCGCGCGCCATGATCTCGGGATGCGTGGCCTGCGATACCGCCGTGTTCAGCAGCACGCCGTCGAAGCCCCATTCCATCACCTGGCAGGCATGCGAGGGCACGCCGAGCCCCGCGTCGACGATCAGCGGCACGTCGGGCAGCCGCTCGCGCAGCACGCGCAGGCCATAGGGATTGACCACCCCCTTGCCGGTGCCGATCGGCGCGCCCCAGGGCATCAGCGCCTCGCAGCCGGCGTCGAGCAGGCGGCGGCCGATCACCAGGTCCTCGGTGCAATAGGGCAGCACCTTGAAACCGTCCTTCACGAGCAGGCCGGCCGCCTCGATCAGGCCGACCGGATCGGGCTGCAGCGTGTAGTCGTCGCCGATCAGCTCGAGCTTGATCCAGTCGGTCTCGAACACCTCGCGCGCCATCTGCGCGGTGTTGACCGCCTCGGCGACGCTCTGGCAGCCGGCCGTGTTCGGCAGCAGCGGCACCGCGTGGCGCTTGAGCAGGTCGAAGAAGCCCGCCTCGGCGGTGCCGGCGTTCATCTGCCGGCGCAGCGCGACGGTGACCATGCCGGGCAGCGAGGCGGCGATCGAGTCCGACAGCGATTGCAGCGACGGATAGCGCGAGGTGCCGAGCAGCACGCGGCTCTGGAACGGCGTGCCGTACAGCGTCAGCGCATCGGTGGTGGGAAGCGGCGTCATGGGGAGGTCCTGTAAGAATCGGTCGCGCGGGTCGGCGGGGCTCAGCCGCCCGCCACCGGGTGCACCACGTCGAGCCGGTCGCCGGCCGCGAGCGTGTGCGCGGCGTGCCGCGCGCGCGCCACGAAGGCGCCGTTGACGGCCACCGCGAACGGCGGCCTGGCCTGGTAGGCGGTGAGCGCGTCGGCCACGGTGGCACCGTCGGGGAGCGTCAGCGTCTGCTGGTTGATCTGGATGTCCATGGGGCAATCGTAGGGAGTGGGTCGGCGTCAGGCCCGGGCCGGCGCCGTATCGGTCTCGGTCCGGAACAGCGCCGGCCAGCGCGCGGCCGCGCGCCAGGCGGCCAGTGCCTCGGGCTCGGGCTGCCCGGCATTGCCGAGCGCGCCGCCGAACCAGGCCTGGACGAACTCGACGGCCGCCTGCGCGACCTCGGGCGCGATCATGAAGCCGTGCCGGTAGAGGCCGTTGACGGCCAGCGTGGCGCACATGAAGCCGATCCGCACCAGCGCCGCATGGCGATGGCCGCGATAGGCGACGCTGCGGGTCAGCCTGCGCAATCGCAAGAGCGGCATGGCGGCAAGCGCGCGGGGACGCGCGGACAACTCGAGGGCGTTGCTACGCAGCAAGGTCAGGGTCCTGTTCATTCCGGTTCTCCCGTCTCGATCGGATCGAAGGCACGGTGCACATGACACCATGGCCGCCGGGAGGCGCGCTATCAGACGAGAGGGCGTCCACCCCCTACCAAGGTTTATCGGGCGATGCGCAGGTTCAGGTCGCGGGCGGCGCGGGCCACAGGCCGAGCGCGCGGCCGATCCACGACTCCAGCTCCGAGGCGTCGATCGGCTTGTCGATCACGCACAGCGCGCGGCTCGCGTTGGCGCGCTCGAGCGTGCGGCCCGAGGCGAACGCGGTGATGAAGACGGTGGGGATCAGGATGCCGCGCGCTTCGAGCAGCGAGAGCAGCTCGACGCCGTCGGTACCGGGCATCTGCACGTCGCAGACCAGGCAGCCGGTGGCCGCGAGCGTATCCGATGCGAGGAATTCGTCCGCGGTCGCGAACACGCGCGCATTCCAGCCGAACGAACGCACCAGGCTGCTGGTGGCGGCACGCACGAACGGATCGTCGTCGACGATGGATACGAGCTGGTTGGCGTCTACGGACAAAAGAAATCTCGCTCATGACCTGGTGAACGAGGCGGCTCATCCGACCATCGTCCGGGGACTAGAGTACCGCGGCGCGGGGGGCGCCAACCATCATATCGAAGTATAGGGTGACCCCGCCGCGCGCCCGCGTGGCGGGCCGGAAGCCGCGCCGGGCGGGCGTTTTCGCGACGGGGCGCCGCCGCCCGCCCCGCTAGCGCGGCGCCAGCCGCTCGATGCCGAGCGCTTCCATCTTGCGCACCAGCTCGGCCACCGAGCGCGAGTTCATCTTGCGCATGGCCTGGCCGCGATGGATCTTCGCGGTGATCTCGGCGATCCCCATGCTGGCGGCGATCTGCTTGTTCATCAGCCCGTCGGCCACGTGCTGCAGCACCTCGCGCTCGCGCGGCGTCAGCGACTCCCAGCAGGCGCGCGTCTCGCCGAGCTGGCGGTCGGTGGCCAGGCGCGCCGCGTCGCGCTCCAGCGCGCTGATCACCGCGTCGATCATGTCCTGGTCGCGGAACGGCTTGGCGAGGAAATCCATCGCGCCGGCCTTCATCGCCTTGACCGTCATCGGGATGTCGCCATAGGCGGTCATGAAGATGATCGGCATATGCGGGCCGCCGTCGTCCATCAGGGTGCGCTGGAAAGCCAGGCCGCTCTGCCCCTTCAGGCGCACGTCGAGCACCAGGCAGGCGGGGCCGCCGTGGCGCGGCGCGGCGACGAACTCCTCGATCGAGCCGTAGGCGCGCACCTCCAGGTCGATCGAGCGCAGCAGGCCGGCCAGCGCGCCGCGCACCAGCTCGTCGTCGTCGACGACGTAGACGATGCGGGCATCGCGGCGCAAGGCGGGATCGCTTTCGGGGGGACGGGAATAGGACATCGTGGTCAGGGCATGGCCCGTGAAGGCGGCCGCCGCGCGGGCGGCCTGGGTTCGGGGGCGCCGCCGCGGCGGCAGGCGACGGGACGGCCGATGCGGCTGGCCCGGCCGATCGAGCGCGGCGTATCGATCGCGTCGGCGACGTCGTTCACATCGATCGCGTCGATCGCGTCGATCGAGCGGCGCGGCCGGCGGTTCATGGCGCGAGCAGCGGCAGCGCGAAGCTGGCGCGGGTGCCGGCCTCGGCGCGCCGCGTCAGCGTCAGCGAGCCGCCATGCGCCTCGACGATCGAATGCGAGATCGCGAGACCCATGCCCATGCCGTTGTCCTTGGTGGTGAACAGCGGTTCGAGCAGGCGGCCGGCAATGCCGGGATCGATGCCGCAGCCGTGGTCGTCGACGCTCACGCGCGCCCAGCCGCCGGGCTCCTCGTCGCAGGACAGCACCAGCCGGCGATCGCCCGCCGCCTGCCCGGCCATCGCCTCGGCGCCGTTGGTCAGCAGGTTGATCACCACCTGCTGGAGCTGGATCCGGTCGCCCTGCACCTGCACGCCGGCCTCCAGCCCGCGCAGCTCGAGCGCCACCTCCAGCGCATCGAGCTGCCCCGCCACCAGGGTGGCGGCCTCGCGCAGCGCCTCGCCCAGGTCGACCGCGGTGAACTGCGGCTCGGCCTTGCGGGCCTTGGCGCGCAGCGCCTGGATGATGGTCTTGGCGCGGGTCGCGCTGAGGCTGATGTAGCGCAGCATCTCGCGCGTCTCGTCGATATCGGGCGGCTCGCGGTTCAGCCAGCGCAGCGCGGCGCTCGCCGAGGTGTCGACCGCCGCGATCGGCTGCCCGACCTCGTGCACGATCGAGGCCACCAGCTCGCCCATCGCCTTCAGGCGGCTGGCGCGTTCGAGTTCGGCCAGCGCATTGCGCAACTGTTCCTCGGCCCGCGCGCGCTGGCCATACTGCTCGACCAGCTCCTCGTAGAGCCGCGCGTTCTCCAGCGCGAACGCGGCCTGGCTCGCGATCACTTCCAGCACCGCCGCCTTGGCCGCCGTAAACACCTTGGCGGCGAGCTTGTTCTCCAGGTAGAGCACGCCCACCAGGGTGGCATGCCGCATCAGCGGCACGCACAGCACCGAGCGCGGCCGGTAGCGGCGCACGTACTCGTCTTCCTCGAAGGCCGGCGCGTCGCGCATGTCGTCGATCAGCAGGCCGTCCTGCTTGCGCGCCACCGCCTGCACCAGCGACACCGGCAGCACCTCGGCGCTGAACCCCGCCCCCTGCTGCGTGACCGTGATCTCGCCGTCCAGCACGTAGGCCTGCGCCGGAACGCGCCAACCCTCGGCGCGCAGCAGCGCGAGCACGCAATACCCGGCGCCGGAATTCTCCAGCGCGGTGCGCAGCACCGTCTCGACCAGCCGCGACGGCACGATATCGCTGGCCAGCGCGTTCGAGATCCGCAGCACGGCCTGCACGTCGAGCTCGAACAGCCGGCTGGCGGCCGAGGCGCGCACATCGGACTCGAACACCGCCGGATGATCGGCCTGCAACTGCCGGACCTTGGCCATCGCGCCCCAGCGCTGCCAGGCACCGCGCGCATGACGCAGATAGGCGGCCGCCGGCACTTCCTCGCCGCGCGCGCTGTAGAAGCGCCCCGCCAGCTCGGCGGCCAGCGCCTCGACCTGGGTGAAGCCGTGACGCCGCGCGTGGGCCACCGCGGCGGCATAGGCGGCGCCGGCTTCGGCGGCGCGATCGCGGGTGCGCAGCCATTCCGCGTGCACCAGGTCGCGACGCGCCACGAAGTTCGCAGGGCAGGCATTGGCCCAAAGCGCGAGCTGGTCGATATGCCGTTGCAGGGCCGCGTCCTGGTCGGCATCGCGGCTGCGCAGCGCGATCAGCGCCAGCGCGCCGTAATAGGCCAGGTCGCCGCTCTCGGCGAACGAGCGGCCGAACCACACGCAGGCCTCGGCGCGGCGCCGCGCTTCGAGCGCGTCGCCGGTATCGCCGAACATCACGCCGAGCTGCAGGCGATAGACCCAGTAGGCCACGTCGACGAGGGTGACCGGCGCGCCCTCCACCGGCACCGGCGGCGGCGGCTCGCGCCGCTCGGCCGGGTCGTCCTGCAGGCGCGCCAGCAGGTTCGATTGCGCGAGCAACTGGTTGATCACCAGCAGGAAGTTCGAGTCGCGCGCCAGCACCAGCCCGCGCCGCACCGTCTCGCGGATGTCGTCGAGATACTCGCCGCCGAAGATCATGCCGGTCGCTTCGTTCGGACTGCAGTAGTTCGCGAAGGTGTGGTCGCCCGATTCGAGCGCGACCGTGTAGGCGCGCCGCGCGTAGTCGCGCGCCGAGCGCGCCGGCAGCGTCCAGGGCACCACGAAGCAGCCGAACACCATGTAGACGCGCGCCTGGTAGCGCTTCAGGCCCAGCTCGTCGACCAGGTACAGCGCCAGCCGGCCGAAGTCGAGCGTGTAGGAATAGTCGCCGTAGCGCGCGCCGAACACCAGGTTCATGCAGGTATAGGCGTTCGCCGAGGCATCGGACTGGCCGTAGGCGATCGACAGCGTCGCGGTGCGCATCACCATCAGGTCGACCAGGTTCTGGTCGGTGTACATCGCCGGCGGGATCAGGTCGGCGAGGATGTCCATCAGCGCGCGGCGCAGCGGGTCGGCGGCCACCGGCAGCGCGCGCAGGCCGTCCATGCCGTGCTCGTCGAGCCAGCCGCGCAGCCGCGCGTATTCGCGATCGACCTCGGCCACCCCGGGCTGCATCGGGATCTCGATGCCGGCGCGGCGCAGGAAGGCCAGGCCGGTGCCCATCGCCAGGTCGTAGCGGCCCAGGGTGGTGTAGAGCGCCGCGCGCAGGCGCGCCAGGTCGGCACCGAAGATGCCGTCGCCGGCCACCGCCTCGAGCGCCGCGAGCCGTGCCTCGGCGGCCTCCAGCGCGCCCGTCATGAATTCGGCCTCGCCGCACAGCACGCGCGCGTCCAGGCCCATCTGCTCGCCGTCGTCCTCGCCGATGAAGTCGAGCGCGGCGCGGAAATACACCAGCGCCGAGTGATGCGCGGTGGCAGCCTTGGCGCGCCGCCCCGCGTCGAGATTGAGCGCGGCGAAGGCGGCCCGCTCGCGCCGCGCGTCGACCGCCTCGCGCGCCAGGTTGACCTGGGCCGCCATCGCGAACACGTCGGCCTGCGCGCCCGGGTGCCCGAGCAGCCGGCGCGCCACCAGCAGGTGCAGCGCGGCGCGCTCGCCTTCGGGAATCGAGGCATAGGCCGATTCGCGCATGCTGTCGTGACCGAACGCGTAGTCGTCGCCGTCGCTGAGGATGGTGCCGGCCTCCAGCGCCGGCTGCAGGTCGCGCACCACCTCGAACGGCGTCAGCCCCGCGGCGATCGACAGCCGCTCGATCGAGGCGCGATCCCCCAGGCAGGCCAGCAGCCGCGACAGCCTCTGCGCGGCCGGCGGCAATTGCTCGAGCTTGTGCACCAGCAGCTCGAACATGTCGTCGATGCCGCGATGGCGGGCGATGTGATCGAGGTTCCAGCGCCAGGTGGCGGCGTCGTGGTCGTAGTCGAGCAGGCCGTCGTCGGCCAGCACGCGCAGCAGGTGGCGCGCGAAGAAGGGGTTGCGCCCGGACTTGCGGTCGATCTCGGCCACCAGCGGTTCGAGCGCGGCCGCGTCGCCGCTCAGCGCGCTGGCCACCAGGTCATGCAGCGCCGCCGCGTCGAGCGGGCCCAGCGCGATCGGCAGCGAGGCAATCCGTGGCGAGCGCAACAAGGCCTGCAGCGCATGCGCATCGTCGATCTCGTTACCGCGGAAGGCGCCGATGACTGTGATCGCAGTATCGGCATGCTGCAGCAGCACGCGTTCGAGCACTTGCAGGCTGCCGACGTCGGTCCATTGCAGGTCGTCGAGCAGCAGCACCAGCGGCCGGTCCGGCGCGGCGAAGCAGGCCAGCAGCCGCGCCATGCCCTGCAGCACGCGCTCGCGTTCGAGCGCCGGCTGCGCATCGGGCGGCGCGACCGGCTCCGGCTGCGGGCCCAGCACGGTGGCCAGCGTGGGCAGGAAGTCGGACAGCGTGCGGCCGACCGGCGTGGTGGCCTCGCGCACGCGCTGGCGCCAACTGGCGAAGGTCTCGTCGGGACAGGCCAGCACGTACTGCAGCAGCGGCTCCAGCGCCTGGATCAGGATCGCGTAGGGCGTGCCGCGCCGCCCCTCCTCGCTCTTGCCGCGCGCCAGCAGCGGCGCGCCCTCGCGCTGGATCCGCGAGACCGCCTCGTGCAGCAGGGTGGACTTGCCGATGCCCGACTGGCCCGACACCCAGGCGACGCGCGCGCGGCCGCTCTCGGCCACGGTGCGATGCAGGGACAGCAGCGCGTGGATCTCCCGCTCGCGGCCGACCACCACCTCGCTGTGGCGCAGCGAGCGCATCGCCGCGCGCGTATCGAGCGCGAACGGATCGATGCGGCCGTCGCGCCGATAGAGTTCCTCGCAGCGGCACAGATCGTCGAGCAGGCCCGCCGCGTTCGCGTAGCGCTGCTCGGGCGCCTTCTCCAGCAGCTTCAGGACGATGCGCGACAGTTGCCGCGGAATGCCTGCCATCACCTCGGGCAGCGGCCGGGGCCGGCGCGTGGCGTGGGCGTGGATGCGCGTGGCGGTGTCGCCGGCCTCGAACGGCGGCACGCCGCTCAGCAGTTCGTAGAGCACGCAGCCGAGCGAATAGAGATCGGCGCGCGCGTCGACGCGCACGTTCATCCGCGCGCCGAGCTCGGGCGCCATGTAGACGAAGCTCTCGTCGTCCCATTCGAGTTCGTCGTCGGCCCAGCGGCCGGCGCCGGGCGGGTTGCCCCGCTGCCCCTGGCCGGCCTGGTTGGCGCCGCCGCGCACCGCGAAGCCGAAGCCGGTCAGGTACACGCGCCCCTCGCGATCGGCGAGAAAACGCTTGGGGCCAAGCGCGCGATGGATCAGGCCGGCGCCGTGCATCTCGCCGACCGCCGCCACCATGCCGCGTGCCAGCGCGAAGAACGCGAGCAGCGCCTCGCTGCCCATGCCGCCGCGCGGCAGGGGTTCGCCGCCGCGATCGGCCAGCACCAGCAGCACGCCGTCGCCATAGGGCATCAGCGCCTGCGGCACCGCGCTCCAGGTTTCGCCGAGCACGTCGCGCAAGGCGAACTCCCGCTGCAGCGCGGCCACCGCGGCCGGCGTCGCGCTGCCCCGGCCCGCCACCAGCAAGGGCGGCTCGCCGGGCGCCTGGGCGCGCTCCATGCGCGGCAGGCCGACGCTGAGCTCGATGAAGCTTCGTCTGAAAAGATCAATCATGGGACGAATCGGAACATGACGACTGACGTCGCGGCGATGTCAAGGGCGGTTATTGAAGTCCAGCAGTCCGAACGGATTATAGCGGCGGCCCGGTATTATTTCCTCACTTTTATTAACAATTCGCGAGGCAATTAGATTGCACATACAACGAATAAGCTTATGCCTTATGGAAGCTCGCGCGCGATGAAATGATCAGGATATTGGCGAGTCGAGCGGCACTTGCCGCGAGTTCGTCACGTCAACTGAAAACCCTTGCCAGCCTTTAGTTTTCATGGCATCGAAGCGAACCGGTTTCAAGCTTTTTTGATTCATATGCGCAATCGTCGTGCTGCATATGAAATATCTTCAGTTCTTTGAAACGCAAATCAGGCGCTGTCCCGCGCAGCACCGCGAGTGGCTTATCCCACAGTCTGGTCGAATATTGCTTCGATGAATTTTTATTGCATCTGCAGCAGATCGATGCTGGCGTGCGGCGCCCCCGCCGAGCGCGAGATGGATGTCGGACGTCGCATCGACGCCGCGGGACGAGCGCCGGCGCTCGCCTAGCGGCCCCGCAAGCGGCGACGCCAGGCGGCGGGCGTGGCGCCGGTGTTGGCGCGAAAGCGGCTGGTGAAATGGCTGGCGTCGGTATAACCGAGATGCGCCGCGATCCGCGCGACCGGCCAGCGGGTCTGCGCGAGCAGGCGCTGCGCCTCCTTCAGGCGCGCGTTCGAGACATGGCGCATCGGCGTGATGCCGAGCCGGCGGCGGAACTGGCGCACCAGTTGCGAGACGCTGAGATGAGCGACCTCGGCCAATTCGGCCAGCGAGAATTCCTGCGTGAGATGGGCGTCGATCCAGGCGGTGACCGCAGCCAGCCGCGCATCGACGCGATCGACGGCGGGTGCCGTGCCGCCCTGGTCGGCCAGCAGGGCCAGCAGCGCGAGGCTGCGCCCTTGCGCATGCAGGGCCGCGAACGGCGTGGCGCCGGCGGCTTCGCCGGCCGCGCAGGCCTCGAACATCGATGCCAGCTCGGCCGCGAGGCGCGCATGGCGCAGCGCCGTGAGCGGGCGCAGCGCGCCTTGCAAGTCGTCCAGCCAATCCTGGCGCGGATCGATCAGCACCAGGCCGTAGCTGACGATGCCCTCGCCGATCGTGCTGCCGCGCACCTCGGAGCCCGCCGGCCGGAACGAGACCAGCCCCGGTTCGCTGACGAAGCGCTCGCGCGCGGCGCCGGCCACTTGCCGCTCGCACTCGAAACCGCGGCTCATTTCGGCGTAGATCGCGTGCCGCTCGTGCGCGACGTGGAGCCTGGCCGGCGCGCCCGCCTCGATGCGGCGCCGGACCAGTTCGATGCTGGTGCCGCCCAGTCGCGTGACCGACCTCGACACCAGGTTCGCATCGTATTCCCGCATGCGCGCTCCCTGAACGACCGCCGACGACAGCCGGCGGTTCGCGCGGATTCTAGCACCAGGGTTCATGCCCCGCCGCCGCGAAAAAAAACGCCGCGCGCAGCGATGCGCATTTCCTGCCAGCATTCGCGCATCGCCTGCCAGCCGCGCGCGGCGCACCCGCCTAGACTGCGCGCTTCCCGTTCGCGGCCCCGCCCTCTTCCATGCCCGAGATTTCGCTCGCCGATCGCCCCGCCCGGCTGACCGCCTGCCTTGCCCTGGTCGCCTTCCTGCCGATGCTGTCCTCGGACCTGTTCCTGCCCGCGCTGCCGGCCATCGCGAACGCCCTGGCGGTGCCGGTGGCCGCCACCCAGCGGCTGTTCGACAGTTACTTCGCCGGCCTCGCCCTGTCGCTGCTGGTCTGCGGGCCGCTGTCCGATCGTCATGGGCGCCGCCGGCCGCTGCTCGCCGCCCTGGCCCTGCACGCCGCGACCAGCCTCGCCATGGCCGGCGCGCACGATCTCGCCACGCTGTCGGCCTGCCGCTTCGCGCAGGGCCTGGCCTCCGGGATTCCGGTCGCGCTGTGGCGCAGCATCGCCTTCGACGCGCTGCCGCTCGAAGCGGCGACGCGCGCGATCTCGGTAGTGGTGCCGGTGATGGTGGTGTCGCCCGCGCTGGCGCCGATCGTCGGCGAGTGGATCGCGGCGCTGGCGGGCTGGCGCGCGATCTTCGCGGCGCTGGCCGGCGTCGGCGCTCTCGCCTTCGTGCTGACCTGGGGCTTCGTGCCGGAAACGCATCGCCCCGCGCCCGCTGGCGGGGCGGCACGGCAATTGATGAATTCGTGGCTCGCGCTGGCGCGTTCGCGGCGCTTCGTGTCGTTCTGCGCGCTGGCCTGCGCGGCCTATGCGGCCTACTTCCTGTACCTGTTCCAGGCGCCGCTGCTGCTGCTCGCGCTCGGCTACACGCCGCGCGCGATCAGTTACGCCTACCTGCCCGTCACCGCGGGCTTCGTGCTGGGAAGCGCCGTCGGCCGGCGGCTCGCGCCGCGCGCCGGCGATCGCGCCATCGTCACCGCCGGCACGGCGCTGTTCGCGGCCGGCGCCGTGCTGCTGGCGGGCTGGGGCGTCGCGGGCCGGCCGCTCGGCGCAGCCGGCCTGCTGCTGGCCGCCGCGCTGCTGGTGGCCGCCAACGGCACCCTGTTGACGATCGGCGTGGCACGCACCATGGCGTGTTTCCCGACGCTGCGCGGCACCAGTTCGGCCCTGCTCGGTTTCTCCCAGGCGGCGGTCACGGCCCTGATGGTCGGCTGCATGTCGCGGCTCAACGAAGTGCTGCCCCAGGCGCGCAGCCTGTCGATCATGATCGGCGCCTGCCTGCTGCTGGCCATGGCCGCGCTGTGGGCCTATCGCCGCGCGATCACTGATACGTCATCGTGAAGGTCAGCACCGCATTCGCGCTGCCGGGCGTCACGCTGGCCGAGGTCTGGTAGTAGTTGGCCGTGAGCGGGATCGTGTAGGTGCCGCCCGTCGCGCTGCTGTAGCTCGTCAGCGTGTATTGGCTGTTGTACTTGATCGCCTTGCCGCTGCTGTCCTTCAGTTGCAGGCCGATGCCGCTGGCGGTGGAGTCGCTCGACAGGGCCAGCACGCCGTTGGTGCTGTCGAGCACCGCGTTGACGGGGATGAACTGGTACTGGATGGAATTCAGGCCGGCCGGGCAGGCGTTGACGCCCACCTTGAAGGCCACCGCCGGCGTGGTCGAACCCACCCCGGTGAAGGCCGACTGCTTGTACGAGCCCATGTCGACCGTCACGTTCGGCGTGGTGCAGGCCGCCACGTTGATGACGGTTTGCGTCAGCGAGAAGGACTTGCGCCCGGTCTGCATGGTGTAGCCGCCGCCCTGCGAGACGGCCGCGGCGGCCTCGAACAGCACGCCGCCGTTGACCGTGCCCGCCGTGATCGGCCCGGTCTTGACCAGCGCCATCTCGGCCTGGCCGCCGTTGGTCAGCGAGTTGCCCGTGCCGCTGCAGGCCTGGCCGACCCACGGGCTGGGGAAGAACGACGAGGGCACGCCGAGGTCGGCGTATCCCAGCCAGCCGCAGCCGTTCACGAAGACGCGCACGCCGATCGCGATACCGACGCCGGGCACGTTGGTGTTCCAGACCGTGTAGCTGCCGTTAGGACTGGTCACGTTCATCCCGGCCTTGGTCAGGGACAGCGGCTCGAAGCCGGTGCCCGTCGCGCCGCCGCCGTTCACCTGGCAGTTGAAGTAATTATTGGTCATCGAGGTGGACACCCAGGTCGTCAACACCGTGCCGACCGCCGCATCGCGCGGCACGGTGATCGAGGACGGCATCGACACCGTGAAGGTCTGCGCCGTGCTCGAGCAACTGGCGGTCGCCCAGGCCACGTGCGAGGACAGCGCGAGGACCAGCAGGGCCGCGCAGCGCGCCGCGAGCCGCCACGCCGCCGAAGCGCCGTGGCGATGAAGATGGCTCAATCGTCGTATCCAATCCGACATGCTCGCGATACCTCCGTATTCGTCGAAACCCGCTGCGCGCAACCTACTGGTACGTCATGGTAAAGGTCAGCACCGCATTCGCGCTACCGGGCGTCACGCTGGCCGAGGTCTGGTAGTAGTTGGCCGTGAGCGGAATCGTGTAGGAACCGCCCGTCGAGCCGTTGTAGCTCGTCAGCGTGTACTGCGTGTTGTACTTCAGGGCCTTGCCGCTGTTGTCCTTCAATTGCAGGCCGATGCCCGCGGCCGTCGAGTCGCTCGACAGCGCCAGCACGCCATTGGTGGTGTCGAGCACCGCGTTGACGGGAATGAACTGGTACTGGATCGAGTTCAGGCCGGCCGGGCAGGCATTGACGCCCACGTTGAAGGCCACCGCCGGCGTGGTCGAACCCACCCCGGTGAAAGCCGACTGCTTGTACGAGCCCATCGTGACCGTCACGTTCGGCGTGGTGCAGGCCGCCACGTTGATGATGGTCTGGCTCAGCGAGAACGACTTGCGGCCCGCGGTGGCGATGGTATAGGGCCCGTTGATGTCCATGGCCGTGATCGAGGCGCCCTCGAACAGCACGCCGCCGGAAACGGTGCCGGCCGTGATGGTACCGGTCTTGACCAACGCCATTTGCGCTTGGCCGCCGTTGGTGACCGAGCCGTTCGAGTTACAGGCGCTCCCCTTCCATGGCGATGGCAGGAAACCCGAGGGCGTGCCCAGGTCGCCCCAAGCCTGCCAGCCGCAACCGTTCACGTACGAGCGCACGCCGATCGCGACACCCACTCCCGGCACGTTGGTGTTCCAGACCGTGTACGCCACGCCATTCGGTCCGGTCACGCTCAAGCCCGCCTTGGTCATGGACAGCGGCTCGAAAGCCATGCCCGATGAGGGACGCACGGTATTACCCACCGGCACCACCGTGCAGTTGTAGTAATTGGTAGTGGCCGCCGTGGATACCCACGAGGTGAGTATCGTGCCGTTCGCGGCATCGCGCGGCACCGTGATCGAAGCGGGCATCGAGATCGGGACAGTTTGTGCGCTCCCCGAGCAGGTAGCGCTCTGCGCGAGCGCCGCGCGCGAGCCCAGCCCGAGCATCAGCACCGCCATCGCGAACAGCCAGAACAGCAGGCGGCCGATCATCGCCGGCTTCCCAACCCGCTTCCCGCTCTCTCCCAGGCCCATCGCCCACCCCTCGTTCACTTCGTGCATACCGCCTCCGCGTCGGTCCAGCGTTGCTTGCTCGCCTTGTCCGCGACCGGCAGCTTGTACGACAGCGAGCAGCCATCGGCGGCCGTCTCGCCCCACTTCACGCTCAGCGTGCCCGTATCGCTCTTCAGCCCGCGCAGCACGATGCGCCCTTCCTGCGCCACCGTGCCGACGTTCTGACCGCTCGCGTCGTTCACTTCGGCGCCGAACGGCACCGGCTGGCCGTCGCTCATGCGCGCGCGCATGATCACCGAGCGCCCGCCGCCCTCGGTCTCGAACTTCAGGCGCACCACCGCGCCCGCGGTCGGCGCCGTGTGCTGTGCGCTGGTCTTCAGCTCGACGCTCATCGGCAGGCCCTTCGGGTCGATCTCGATCTCGTTGGTCGAGAACGGCGTGAGGCTCGACACGATCGCATGGCCGAACGGATCGATGCGCAGCCCGCTGCCGGTCGTCACGCGCGCCCCGGCGGCATCCTTGGCCTCGACGATCGCCACCGTCTCGCCCATGGTCGGCGTGAAGGCCACGCCGCCGCTGTAGGCCACCACGCCGCCCGAGATGCCGGCGCCGTACTGCGTGAAGCCGGTGCCCTTCGAGGCGTTGCCCGTGACGGTCGCGTACGGCGACATGTAGGAGACGTTGCCGCCCACGTTGGTGGTCGAATTCGCGCCGCCGCCGGTGGTGTGGCCCACGTTCACGCCGTAGCTGAGCGCGTTGTCCACACCCAGCGAGCCCGTCAGCGACTGCTGGACCACGGTCGCGCCGCCGGTATCGCGCTGCAGGCTGGTGGACGAGTACACCACGTGCGAACCCAGGTTCAGCGGGATCGACAGGTTCAGCATGAAGCGGTTGTCCCAGCGGTTCTGGGTCACGTCGAACTGGCGCGAGGCCGACACGCCGTAGTTGATGCGCTTGAAGTTGTTGTTGTAGCCGGCCTGGTACTGCGTGTCGTTGCCGCCGCGGTTCCAGTAGTTGACCGTCGAGCCCGACAGGTAGAACGAGCCCCAGCCTTCCGGCAGGCTCTGGTTCAGCGTGACCTGGAACTGCCCGCGGCGGATGCCGCCCGAGAGCAGCCCGTTCACGCCGCCCGTCTGCGGATCGCGCAGCTGCATCGCGTCCTGCAGGCCCAGGTAGCCGCTGCTCGAATAGCGATAGGCGGCCACCGTCACGTTGGTGTTGGTCGGGCTGATCAGCTTGCTGTAGGAGATCCGCACGCTCTGCCCGTGGCGCGAGGCCATGCCGGGCAGCTCGGTGTTGGCCTGCGTGATGTCGAGCGCGAAGGAGCCCAGCTCGGTGTTGAGCGCCGCGCCGATCACGCCGGCCAGGTAGCCGCGCGCGGCCGTCACGCCGCCGTAGCCGGTGATCAGGTTGGTGAAGCCGTGCTGGATCGTGGCCTGGAACAGCGCCGGCTTGCTCGACAGCAGCGGGTTGCGATACACGCCGGCCGTCACGCTGAAGTGCGTGATGCCGGGGCGCAGCGAGTTGACGGCCGAGGCATACGGCACCTTGAAGGTGTGGATGCTGCCGTCGGCCTCGGTCACCACCACGTCGAGGTCGCCGCCGTAGCCGGTCGGATAGAGATCGTTGATCTCGAACGGGCCGGTCGCCACGTTGGTGCTGTAGATGATGTTGCCGTTCTGGCGCACCTGCACCAGCGCGTTGCTGTTGGCGATGCCGTGAATCGTCGGCGCATAGCCGCGCTGCGACTCGGGATACATGCGCTCGTCGCTGGCGATCTGCACGCCGCGGAAGCCCACGCTGTCGAACATGGTGCCGTCGGTGAACGCGTCGCCGATCACGAACTGCGACTTCAGGCGCGCGATCGAGCGCTGCAGGCTGGTCTGCACGCTCTGGTAGTGCGTGCCGCCGTGCGAGTCGTAGGTGAGGTTGCCGTTGTGGCGGAAGCGCCAGGGGCCGAAGTTCAGGCCCGCGGTCAGGCCCATGTAGGCCTGGGTCGCCGACGAACCCTGGTTGTCGGAGCGATAGACGTTGCCGTTGTACGACAGCAGCGCGGCGGGCACGCCCTCGTCCCAGTAGCGCGGGTCCACGTAGCCGCGCGCCTCGCGGCTCAGCGAGGCCTGCGGGATGCTGACGTCCAGGCGCTGCTCGCCGTTGTCGAAGGTCGCCACGCCGTCCGGCACCAGCATGCCGAGGGTCGCGCAGCTCGCGCCCTGATCGGTCAGCAGCTTGGTGGCCTCGGGCGACAGCTTCGAGATGTCCACGCCCACCTGCTGCAGCAGCTCGCGATCGAAGCAGGGCTGTACGTTGCCCGTGTCGCCGCCGATCTGGCGCAGCGTGATCTCGGCGCGGCCGATCCAGTTGGTATTGACGAACAGGTCCGCGCGATACGAACCCGGCGCCGCCACGTTGCCCTTGTCGAAACGGCTCACGTCCACCTTCACGCCGTCCGGATGCTGCAGGAACAGGTCGTTGAACTGGACTTCCGCCACCTGCATGCTGCCCGCGGTGGTCGCGGCCATCGCGCCCGTCGAGACGAACATCGACAGCGCGAGCACGCAGCACGGACGCGGGCGCCAGGGCATGGACAGCGGCAAGGAGGAGGTGCGTTGGTTCACGATGGCGGCCGAAACGTAGGCAAGGCTGCGCCCTGCCCTGGCGGGCATGGACGGTCTTGCATTGGGAAGGACGTGGCGCGCTACGCGCGACTCACTCGACGGGGGAGTCGGTCAGGCCTCATTTCGAGGAGGCCGCGCCTCCCAGGGGCGTGTCGCCATCGACGGAGGCGCCGTAGTCGTTCAGCGTGGTGTAGTGCACGCTGGCGCCGGCCGCCTCGAGCGCGTCGCCCGAGAGCAGGAACGCGTGCGTCTCGCCCGGGCCGATCATGCCGCTGTCGTCGGCGGTGGCCTTGCGGGCGCCCGACTGCAGCGTGATGCCGATCACCGACACGTAGTACGGCGTGGGATTGCGCGCTTCCAGGGCCGGCTTGCCGTCCACCTGGGTGAGGCGCCAGACGAGCTGCGACGGCGCATCGGCCGACTTGCCCTTGAGATTATCGGGGCGATAGAACAGCTTGATGCGCGAGCGGAACGCCAACTGGATGCGGTTCATGTCGGCCTCGGCGGCGCTCGGCTTGGGCGGCACTTCGAGCACGTCGAGCCAGAACACCGATTCGCGATCCTTCGGCAGCGGCTCGCCGGTGTAGACGATGCGCAGCGTCTGCGACTTGCTCGGATCGATCCGCGAGATCGGCGGCGTGATCACGAAGGGCACCTTGGTGGTGGTCGGCGCGGATTTCACGTCGCCTGCATCGACCCACGATTGCACCAGCGCGGGCGCTTGCCCCTCGTTGGACAGCTTGATCGTGACTTCCGGCTCGCTCGCGCCGTAGATCACGCGCGTGCCGCCGATCACCACCGAGGCTTCGGCGGGCGTCGTGAGCTGGCTGAACCACGCGACGCAGGCGGTGGCGATCGCGAATCTGAGTGCTTTGCGGAGCTTCATGGCATGGATCGATGCAGAAAACGTGCGAGTGGGGGGAAGCGAACGGCTGGTTCGCCCCGCCCCGCTGGTTACTTCGTATGACTATTCGTCAGCTTACTGGTAGGCGATGGTGTACATCACGCTCGAGTTCGCCGCGCCGGCCGTTGCCGCGCCGGTTGCATAGTATTGCGCGTAGAACTGCAGGGTGGCCGCGCCGCCCGTGCTCACGTTCACCGGCTTCGAGTTCTGCGAGGCATCGGCCTGGCCGAGCTTGACGGCCGACTGGTCGGCGGCGTTCAGCAGCTGGATCTCGACGTTGGTGGCGCCGCCCGTGGCGAGGATCAGGTTGCCGGTGGTGGTGTCGATCGTCGGGCCTGCCTCGAAGTAGGCGTGCACGGCCTTGACGGCGTTGGTGCCGGTGGTCGGCGTGCAGGCCGTCAGGGCGATGTTGAACGGCGTGGCACCGGCGGTGGCGCCGGCGGTGGCCAGCGAGCTGGCCGACACGGTCGGCAGCGTCACGGTGAAGTTCTTCGAGCCGCTGCCGTTGCCGTTGATCGTGCAGGTCTGGGCGGTCACGTTGCCGGAGAACGTGATCGTGCCGTCGGCGGCGAAGGCGACTTGCGAAGCCGTGGCGGCGCCCGCGATCAGCAGGGCGGAAATGAGCTTGGTTTGCATGGTGATTGGTCTCACAAACTATCTGGATGGATATGCGACGCCGCGACTATCTTCACATCAATATCGCCGCTCGACATCCAATGGCAACCCCGAAATAAACATCACGCGTCCGGATGTGTTTTGTTTCGGAACGGTCACCCTTGGACTGGGCGAATCCTAATAGAACCATGCAACTAATACTGTAAAGCATTGTCAAGTGCCGAATATCAGGCATGTAAATTAAACGTTTGCGGAACACCTCGCCGACTCGTTCCGGAACAGAAGATTTTCAGCGCCCCCACATCTCAGACGAAATCCGAAAAATCGCCGAAACACCTTGTTACACGGGCTTTCCAAGGCTTTCACGCAATCCGGAACGGCAGTCCGGAAGCCACCTGCCGCCCTGCCCGCCAAGGCTCACCCGCAACCCGCCGGAATCAATCATCAAATCTTCAAAGGAAAAACAACGGATTCCTCCCGAATCGAAACCAACGACGAACATTGTCAAATGTTTTTGACAATTCGAGACTGTGTCCAATCGTCAACAAGGACAAAAATAGACAGACTCCACAATGCCGAATACGCAATCCCAAACAACCAGAAATAAACCTTGATTATCCGATTAGACCATTTTCAATAAGCACTTATCAGGCGTCCGCGGTTATCGAAATACAGCAACAGGATTTCGATAATCACCCGGCCATTCGATAATCGGACTCGCTTTGGATAACGGTATCCGCCTTGTGCGTCCTGATTGCAGTGCAGCATGCCCCGGCGCCGGAAAAGCGCGGCGCGCGGCGGCCCATCGCCTATAGTGAGTGGCGTCACTCGATCATCAGGAGGCGCGCATGAGTTACGAGGGAAGCTGTCATTGCGGACGCGTGGCGTTCCGCGTGCGGGGCGAGCCGGCCGGCGCGATGGCCTGCAACTGCTCGATCTGCCGGCGCAAGGGCTCGCTGCTGTGGTTCGTGCCGCGGGAAGATTTCGAATTGCTGACACCCGAGCAGGACGCCAGCAGCTACCGCTTCAATACGCACGTGATCCGGCATCGCTTCTGCCCCGCCTGCGGGATCCATCCCTATGCGGACGGCGCGGCCCCGGATGGACGCCCGATGACCGCCGTCAACCTGCGCTGCATCGAGGAGATCGACCTCGACGCGATCCCCGTCACGCATTACGACGGGCGGGCGCACTGAAACGCCAAAGCCGGCCGGGCCGCGCAAGGCGCGCGCCGGCCGGCTTCTTCGGTACCGCCCCGTCAGGCCGGGCTCAGTGCGAGCTCCAGCCCTTGTAGCCGGCGACGTTGTCGCGCGTGATCAGCGAGGGCTCCAGCAGGATCATCGGATTGGCCGGCTTCTTGCCGTTCATCACGCCATAACCGACCGTCACGGCCTCCTTGGCCATCGCGTAGGGGTCCTGGCTCGCCGAGGCCTGGATCAGCGAATTCGACTTCAGCGCCGCCTCGATATCCGGCGCGCCGTCCACCGAGGTGATCACGATATTGCCGCGGTTGAACTGCTTGGCCGCCAGGTCGGTGCCGATCGCCTGCGGGTCGTTGATCGCGAACACGCCGTCGAGCTTGGGAAAGCGCGTCAGGTAACCCTGCATCGCCGCCAGGCCGCCGTCGCGCGAGCCGTTGCCGTTCTGGTCCGAGGACAGCAGCTTGATGCCGGGATTCTTCGCCAGCACGCTCTTGCAGCCGGTCACGCGGTCGATCACGGCCGACACCTGCGGCCCGTTCTCGATGATCACGTTGCCCTTGCCGCCGATCTTCTTCACCAGGTAGTCGCAGGCCAGCTCGCCCGCCTTGACGTTGTTGGTCTGCACCGTGGCATCGGCGCCGGCCGCGGCCACGTCCACCGCCACCACCGCGATGCCGGCCGCCTGCGCCTTCTTCACGGCCGGCAGGATCGCCTTCGGATCGGCCGCGTTGAGCAGGATCAGGTCGACATGGGCGGCGATGAAGTTGTCGATCTGCGTGAACTGCTTGTTCAGGTCCCAGTCGGCCGAGATCGCGGTGACCTTCACGTTCGGGTTGATGGCCTTGGCCTGCGCCTCGGCGCCCTTCACCACCGTCACGAAATACGGGTTGCCGAGCGAGCCGACCGTGATGCCGATCGACTTCAGCGGCTTGTCCGCCGCCTGGGCGAGCTGGGCCGCGCCGGCGGCGAACAGCAGCGCGCAGGCCGCGCCGGCCCGCAACGAGCTCTTGAGCTTCAACATGAGGTTTGTCTCCGTGGGTCGATGAGGAAAACGGGCGCGCGGGACCCGACGTCGCGCCGCTGTCGAGGACGGGCCGGTTCCGCCCGGCCCGCGTGAACAAGGTGGCAGGTGCCTCGCTTCAGGTATGCGCCGAGCTCTGCCGGTAGCGGTCGAGCGCCACCGCGCCGATGATCACCAGGCCCTTGATGATGTACTGCCAGATGTCGGACACGCCGAGCAGCACCAGGCCGTTGGACAGCACCGCGATGATCAGCGCGCCGATCAGGGTGCCGACGATGGAACCCACCCCGCCCACGAAGCTGGTGCCGCCGAGGATCACCGCCGCGATCGCGTCGAGCTCGTAGGACTGGCCGAGCTGCAGGCCGTTGGCGGCATACAGGCGCGCCGCCGACATCAGCGCGCCGAGCCCGGCCAGCAGCCCCGAGGCGCCGTACACGAACAGCTCGATGCCGCGCACGTTGATGCCCGACAGGCGCGCCGCCTCGCGATTGCCCCCCACCGAGTAGATGCGCATGCCCAGCACGGTGCGGCGCAGGATGAACCAGGCGGCGGCCACCACCACCAGCGCGATCACCACCAGCCAGGGCACGCCGAGGATCGCGCCGTTGCCGATGAAGGCGAACGGCAACTGCGGGTTGAAGATGGTCGAATCGTTGCCGAGCAGGCGCGCCACGCCGCGCACCGCGGTCAGCGCGCCGAGCGTGACGATGAAGGGCGGCAGGCGCAGGAAGGCGATCAGCGAGCCGTTGACGAGCCCGAACACGAGCCCCACCGCCAGCGCGATCGGCACGCCCAGCCAGCCCCAGCCGGCGATGTTCGAGCCCAGCAGCGAGGCCACCGCGGCGGCGGCCAGCACCGAGCCGACCGACAGGTCGATGCCGCCCGTCAGGATCACGAAGGTCATGCCGGCGGCCAGCACGATATTGATCGAGGCCTGCTGGGCCACGATCGAGATGTTCTGCCAGCTCGCGAAACCGTCGGTCAGCAAGCCGAAGCCCAGGCAGAGCAGCACCAGCACCGGCAGCATGCCGGCGGTGCGCATCAGCGACTGCATGCGGGCGCGGTAGCCCGCGTCGGCGCGCGTCTCGCGCCGGGCCGGGCCCGCGCCGGCGGCGCCGGGTTGGCTTTGATCGTTCATGTCGTCCTCCTGCTGATATCGAATAGGGATGCTCGTGAGGTGATGCGCAGGCGCTCGCGCCTCAGGCCGCCGCGTCGAGCGGCTCGCCGGAGCCGGTGGCCAGCGCGATCACCGCCTCCTGCGTGAGCGCGCTGCCGGTATGCCCGCCCAGCTCGCCGACGATCTCGCCCTCGCGCATCACCAGCACCCGGTCGGCCACGCCGATCAGCTCGGGCAGCTCGCTGGAGATCACGATCACGCCCACGCCCGCCTTGGCCAGCTCGTTGATGATCCGGTAGATCTCGGACTTCGCGCCGATATCGACGCCGCGGGTGGGCTCGTCGAGGATCAGGATGCGCGGCTGCGTCTCCAGCAGGCGCGACAGCAGCACCTTCTGCTGGTTGCCGCCCGACAGCGCGCCCACGTGGATGCGCGCGTTCGGCACGCGGATCGACAGCGAGGCGATCGCCTGCCTGGCGCGCTGCGCGCCGCGCGCGCGGTCGAGCACGCCGCCGGCGCGCGCATCGCGCCCGCATACGGCGATGTTGATGTTGCCCAGCACGCTCATGTCGAGGAACAGGCCCTGGCGCTTGCGGTCCTCGGTCAGGTAGACCAGGCCCGCCTCGATCGCCTCGCGCGGCGTGCGCATCGCCAGCGCCCTGCCCTCGATCTCGATCGAGCCGCGCGTGCGGGCTTCGGCGCCGAAGATCAGCCGCGCCAGCTCGGTGCGCCCCGCGCCCACCAGGCCCGCGATGCCGAGCACCTCGCCGGCGTGCAGCTCGAGGCTGCAGCCGCGCACGCGCGCGCCGTCGGCGATGTCGCGCACCGCCAGCAGCAGCCGACCCGGATCGTAGGGCGCATGCGCCTTCTTGTAGAAGCCCGACATGTCGCGCCCGACCATCATCTGCACCAGCCGCTCGGCCGACAGCGCCTCGCGCTCGAGCGTGCCCACGTAGCTGCCGTCGCGCAGCACCGAGACGCGGTCGGACAGCTCGTAGATCTCGGCCATGCGATGGCTGATGTAGATGATCGCCAGCCCCTCCTCGCGCAACTGGCGGATCAGCGCGAACAGGCGGTCGGTCTCGCGCGAGGACAGCGGCGTGGTGGGCTCGTCCATCACCAGGATGCGGGCCCGCGCATGCACCGCGCGCGCGATCTCCACCAGCTGCTGGCTCGCGATCGACAGCGTGCCGACCAGGGTGCGCGGCCCGAAATCGGCGCCCAGGCGCTTGAGCACGTCCTCGCAGTCGCGCTCCATGGCGGCGCGGTCGATGGTCGGCAGCCCGAAGCGTCGGCGCCGCAGCTCGCGGCCGACGTGGATGTTCTCGGCCACGCTCAGGTTCGGCGCCAGGCTCAGCTCCTGGTAGATCACCGCCACGCCGAGCGCGCGCGCGGCCAGCGGCCCATCGATCTGCACCGGCCGGCCGTCGACCAGGATCTCGCCGCCCGGATCGGCCCGATAGGCGCCCGACAGGATCTTCATCAGCGTCGACTTGCCGGCGCCGTTCTCGCCCATCAGCGCATGCACCTCGCCGGCGCGCACGCTGACGCAAACGTTGTCGAGCGCGCGCACACCAGGGAAGGACTTGCAGATGCCGCGCATCTCCAGGATCGGCGGCGTCGGCACGGCATCGGTCATGACATACCTCGCTTGGAACAATGAGGAAAGGAAAACGAAGCGTCTCGGCGCGGCCCGGCGCGCCGGCTCATCCGCTGCACCCGCAGGAATCGCGTATCCGCAGCGCCGGCGCGAGCCGGTGCACCGAGTAGTCGCCGCCGGGCTCGGCGATGCGCCGCATCAGCAGGTCCACCGCGCGCGTGCCGATCTCCTCGAGCGGCTGGGCCAGCACGGTCAGCCGCGGGCTCACGTACTCGGCCCAGTCGAAATCGTCGAAGCCGACCAGGGCCATGCGGCCCGGCACCGCCACGTCCGCCTCGCGCAGCGCATGCATCGCGCCGATCATCATCAGGTTGTTCGACACCGTGATCGCGCTGGGCGGCTCGGGCAGCGCCAGCAGCGCATGCACGGCGCGCCGCGCCGGCTCCTTGTCGGAATGGCCGCATCGCACCAGCTCGGCGTCGAAGGGCAGGCCCGCGCGATCGAGCGCGAGCCGGTAGCCGTCGAGCCGCTCGACCGAGGTCGGGATGTCGGGCGCGCCCGACACGAAGCCGATCCGGCGATGGCCGTGCCCGACCAGGTGCGCGACCAGGCTCGCGATCGACTCGAGGTTCTCCACGCCGATCTGGTCGAAGCGGCCGGTGGTGATGCGGTCCACCATCACCGAGGGAATCCGCGCGGTCTCCAGGTAGTCGAGCGCGCGACGCTCGGGGCCGACGGTCGGCGCCAGGATGATGCCGTCCACGCGGCGCTGGTGCAGCGCCTGCACCACGCGCAGTTCCTGGCCCGGATCGTCGTGCGTATCGGCCAGGAACATCATCAGGCCGCGCCGCGCGCATTCGGCCTCGATGGCGCGCACCGTTTCCGAGAAGTAGTGGTTGGTCAACGCCGAGATCGCCACGCCGATGGTGCGCGAGGCCGCGCCGGCCAGCGCCTGGGCCAGCGTGTTCGGCACGTAGCCGGTCTTGCGGATCGCCTCGCGCACGGCCTCGACCGTCGCCGGGCTGACCTTGCGCGTGCCGTTCAGCACATGCGAAACCGTGGACATGGAGACATTCGCCTCGCGGGCGACATCTTCCATCGTGGCCATGCATCGTTCTCCGTGACGGCGGACGGCACCGTGCGCGGCCGTCTCCAGGCAGCGCCAGCCCGCTCCAACGCGAGCTAGTATAGAGAACGCAAGCGCTTGCGCAAGCGCTTTCGTCTAGGAAAAAACCCGCAGCCGCGGGTGGATTCCGGTGCTTGCCGAAGCGGTGACGAAAAGAGGAAGACGCGGCGCGACGGCCGCCGGCGCTAGCCGCTGGTGGTGACGGCGGACGATGCCGTGCCGCCGGCCGGTGCCTCGGGGCGCGGCTCCAGCTTCAGGCGCACGCGCAGCGGTTGCAGCATGTCCGGCGGCGGCGCCGGCAGCTTCACCGCGCCGAGCACCTCGCGCAGGGCCTCGTCGACCTGCACGGTGCCGAGCGTGTCGAATTCGACGCGCGTGACGGCGCCGTCCCTGCCGATCCAGGCGAATACCAGCACGTCGATCGGCGCGGGCTCGGCGGCGGACGATTCCGGGCGGGCGGCCAACGCCTGCTGCAGGCGCTCGGTCTCGCCGTCCTCCCTGCCCAGCGAAACCGCGAAACGCTGCCCCGCGTCCTGCGCGTAATGGATCCACGAAGCGGGCGCGGCGCCCTGCTGCAATTGCGCGCTCGCCGCCTCCGGCGCCAGCGCGGCGCCCGCCAGCGACACGGCCGCCAGCAGCGCGCGCCAGGCCTTGCCAAACCGATTCATGCTGGGTTCTCCTGTTGATCCCGCGAACCGTCTCAACCGAGGTCGAGCGGCACGTAAAGGCGCGCCGCGCCGCGCTGCACCAGCAGGGCGACCGCGCCGCGCGCCGCGCCGATGCCGGCCGCCAGCG
>NZ_VWWC01000116.1:0-24077 GCF_011753175.1 Burkholderia sp. Cy-637
GCCGTGATCGAGGCGCGCGGCGGCCGGCTCGGCTACAACCTCAAGCTGATCTTCGAGACCGGCGAGGAAATCAGCTCGCCCGGGCTCGACGCGATCTGCGCGCGGGAGCGCGAGGCGCTGGCCGCCGCGCTGCGCTCCGAGGCGATCGTGTTCGAGGCCACGCCCTGCGCCACCGACAACGGCACGCCCTGGCTGGTGGTGCGCCTGGCCACCGCGGCCGACTGCCTGGCGCTGGCGCCGGATCCGGACGCGCTGCGCACACTCGCCGATGCGGTCGGCGCGCTCGGCGTGGCGGCCTATGCGCCGCATCCGGCGGGCGGCCCGGCCGACTTCGAGGTGCGCTGCCTGATCACCGCCGAAGCCTCGGGTATCGTCGAGGATCCCGTCACCGGCAGCGCCAATGCCGCGATCGCCGGGCTGCTGGCGCACCAGGGCCTGCATTCCGGCCCTACCTACACGGCTCGCCAGGGCACCGCGCTGGGCCGCGACGGCCGGGTGTCGGTCGAATACGACGCCACCGGGAAAATCTGGATTGGCGGCGACGCCATCACTGTGATCGACGGCAGCTTCCTGCTGCCGTGAACCATGCCGGGCGGCCTTCCCGCGCCGCCCGCGCCGGCTTTCCATCGGCTTTCCGGGCGTTTTCGCCGCGTTTTCGGCGTTCGAGCCGCCGTCAGGCCGACGTCGAGCGTTGCACGCCGCGTCTCGGTTTTTGCCCTCGCTATCTAATTCCTTTTCCAACCAGTAATATCGGGACCTATCGGCCGTTTTTGCTGCATGCCGAGTGATTCGTGGTCCTAGCGGTTGGGCGCCGGCCGCGGCGCCAGACCACGGTCATCGATACTGCCCGCGCCGGGGCCGGCCGCGGGTTCAACCGGGAGATCGGCCGTCCGTCACGCCTGCGTGGCGGCGGCGAGCCGTCGAAGGAGTCGGATACCAAACACAAGCCGCGAAGGGCGGGAGCGACACCACCACGCATGGCCCGGGCATGTCCCGCGCCACGGCGCAAGCGGCCAGGGCCGCACGCTCCCGTCGCCGGCAGGCGCGCTGTCCGCGGCGCGCCGCTGCCGGAGCCCGGGCCATCGCGCCGCGGGCCGTCGTCGCCCTCGTTGCCCTCGTGATCCGAACACGCATCCATGTCGATCATCCCCCCTGCCCTCCGATGAATTCGCTTCGCAACCTCGCCGCGCAAGCGCGCCTGCCTCATGCGCGCAAGACGCGCCGTCGCGCGCTGTTCGCGATCCCGCTGCTCGGCGTGCTGGCGCTGGCGCTGCTGTGGGCGGTGATCGTGATGCGGCTGTCGGTCGAGAAGGAAAGCGCCTACCGCGAAGCCGCGGCCTCCGCCGCGATCCTCTCCACCGCGCTCGAGCAGCACACCATCAAGGCGATCCACCAGGTCGACCAGATCACCCGCTTCGTCAAGTTCGAGTTCGAGAAGTCGCCCGGCAACTTCAATCTCGCCAGCACCGTCGAGAAGGGCGTGGTGCCGAGCGACACGCTGATCCAGGTCTCGCTGGTCAACGCGCAGGGGCAGTTGCTCGCCAATACCGCCGAAACCCATCCCAAGCCGCTCGACCTGTCCGACCGCGAGCACTTCCAGGTCCACGCCAGCCACAACGACGACGAGCTCTACATCAGCCGCCCGGTGCTCGGCCGCGTCTCGGGCCAGTGGACCCTGCAGATGACGCGGCGCCTGAACGGCCCGGACGGCAAGTTCGCCGGCGTGGTGGTGGTCTCGGAGGACCCGAGCTACTTCACCAGCGACTTCTACAACAACGCCGCGATCGGCAAGGAAGGCGTGATCGCGGTGGTGTCCGACACCGGCGCGGTGCTGGCGCGGCGCACCGGCTCGGCCGGCAACGCGGCCGGCACCTTCTCGGCCACCGGCGTGTACCCGATCGCCGAGCGCGTCTCGGGCACCTACGCGGACCCGATCGACGGCACCCTGCGGATCGTCTCGTACCGGCATCTCGACGGTTATCCGCTGGGCGTGCTGGTGGGGCTGTCGCAGGCCGAGGAGTTGGCCGACTACAACCACACGCGCAACGTCTACCTGCTGATGACAAGCTTCATCACGCTCGCCATGCTGGCCTTCTTCGGCGTGGCCACCGGGCTGATCGGCAAGCTGCTGGGCCGCGAGCGCGAGATGACCCAGCTCGCCGAATACGACCTGCTGACCGGGCTGGCGAACCGCTACACCACGCTGCGCGGGCTGCGCAACGACGTGGCCCAGCCGTCCAGCCTGAAGCGTCTCGCGATCCTGTTCATCGACCTCGACAATTTCAAGACCGTCAACGATACGCTGGGCCACAACGCCGGCGACATCGTGCTGCAGATGACGGCCGCGCGCCTGTCCGACGCGGTCGAGGCCGAGGGCACGCTGGCGCGCATCGGCGGCGACGAGTTCGTGGTGGTGGTCAAGGGCGACGATGCCGAGCGCCGCGCGGTGCGCCTGGCCGAATCGGTAATCCGCATGTTCGGCAAGCCCTTCGACGTGCGCGGCAGCACCTTCGTGCTGCATGCGAGCATCGGCATCGCCCTGCACTCGGTGGCCAACGAAAGCGAGATCGACCTGCTCAAGAAGGCCGACCTGGCGATGTACAGCGCCAAGGACGCCGGCAAGAACTGCTACCAGTTCTACGCGCCGCATCTCTCGCATCGCGCCGACCACCTGATGCGCTGGGAACAGCAGTTGCGCATCGCGCTCTCGGAAGGGCAACTGTTCCTCGCCTTCCAGCCCAAGATCGACCTGGCGCAGCGCTGCATCACCGGCTTCGAGGCGCTGGTGCGCTGGGAGCATCCCGAGCACGGCCTGATCGCCGCCAACGAATTCATCACCATCGCCGAATCGACCGGCCTGATCGTGCCGATCGGCGACTACGTGATCCGCACCGCCTGCCGCCAGCTCGCGCGCTGGCGCGAGGAAGGCCACGACACGCTGACGCTGGCCGTCAACATCTCGCCGGTGCAGTTCTGGCGCGGCGACCTGATCGAGACCATCTCGCAGGCGATCGACGAGAGCGGCATCCAGGCCAACCGCCTGGAGATCGAGATCACCGAAACCGCGATGATGGAATATCCGGAGCTGGTCTCGGACAAGATCATGGCGCTCAAGAAGCTCGGCATCCGCATCGCGCTCGACGATTTCGGCACCGGCTATTCCTCGCTGTCCTACCTGCACCGCTTCGCGGTCGACACGCTGAAGGTCGACCGCTCCTTCGTGCAGGCGATCCCGGCCGACCGCAGCGTCTGCGTGATGGTCTCCTCGATCGTCCACCTGGCGCGCGCGCTGGGCCTGACGGTGGTGGTCGAGGGCACCGAGACCGAGGAGCAGGTGGCCTGGCTGTCGGCGCTCGGGCAGATCCAGGCGCAGGGTTTCCTGTTCTCGCGGCCGGTGCCGGTCGACGGGATCCCGGCCCTGCTGGCGCGCTTCGGCGTGTGCGGCACGCGCGAGACGGCACCGCGCGCGATCGCCAACTTCGAGAACGAACCGGGCAACCCCGGGGGCGACTGATCACGAGCCGGCGCGCCGTGCGGACTGCGCCTCGCACGGCAGCGCAATCGAGACGTCGCCACCGAGCGACGCCGCGCCCGACCCGATTCGGGCAGCAACAAAACCAGGCGGAATCGACGACGCGTTGGCCAACGCCCGTCGCTGAGAGACCAAGATAACGATGAACACAAGCACCGATAGCGCCGCCCTGCGCGGCGAGCAGGAATCCTTATGGTCGCTGTTCCGGATCGTCGCGGGCGTGTCCGCGGTGTCCTGGGGCGGCCTGGCGATGATGGCGCAGCTCGAGCGCCATTATGTCGAGCGCGTCAGGCGTATCGACTCGACCACCTATGCCGACCTGATCGCGCTGGCCTGGATGGTGCCCGGCCCGGTCGGCTGCAATGTCGCGATCCAGGTCGGCCAGGTGCTGCGCGGCCGCGCCGGCGCGTGGATCGCGGGGCTGGCCAGCGTGCTGCCCTTCTTCGTGCTGATGACCGGTTTCGCGATCTTCTACCGCACGCCGGCGGTGCGCTCGCTGGCCTCGCCGATGCTGCTGCACGCGTTCGGCATGGTGCTGGCGGCGCTGATCGGCGTGACCTGGTTCCGCCAGGTGCGCACGCTCGCCAAGGGGCGGGCCGAGCGGGTGGTGGCGGCGGTCTCGACCGTGTTGCTGACGCTGGCGCACAGCCCCGCCGCCTTCGTCGCGATCCTGCTCGCCGCCTTCGCCGCCGGCTGGTTCGGCAGCCGCGAGCGAGGCAGCGCGCCGCGTTTCGTGCTGCTGCCGGCCGAGCGCGCGATGCTGGTGGTGCTGGCCCTGCTGGTGCTCCTGTTCGCCCTGCCGATGCCGCCCGCCTACGAGGCCAGGCTGCTGTGGGCGCGGCTGGCCGGTGCCGGCATGACCCTGTTCGGCGGCGGCTTCTCGGCCCTGCCGGTGCTCAAGGCGCTGTTCGTCACGCCGGCGGTGGGCATCAGCGAACACGATTTCACGCTGGCCTTCGCGCTCTCGCCGGTCTCGCCCGGGCCGCTCCTGAACGTGGTGCCCTTCCTCGGCTACCTGAGCGACGGCTGGCGCGGCGCGCTGCTGGCCACCGCCGCGCTGTTCATCCCTTCGGCCTGCCTGGTGGTGTTCGCGCAGCGGCATGTGCACCGGCTGCGCCGCAACCCGCGCTTCGAGCACGGCATGCGCATGCTGCGCGCGGCCACCACCGCCTTCCTGGCGATCGCCGTGCTGCGCATCCTGATGGGCATGCCGGCCGCGCCCGGCTACTGGCTGATCGGCGTGCTGGCCTGCGCAGCCTTCCTGCGCAGCCGGGTGCCGGTGTATGCGGTGTATGGGATGGTGGCGCTCGCCTGCGGCGGGTGGTGGCTGCTGTTCGCGGGGCATTGAGCGAGGCGCCCAGGGCGTCCGGCCCCGCCTCGCCCTCCCCCGCCGATATCACGACGGCGCCGCTGTCACGGCGCCGCTCATGGCTGGCTCAGAAACCGCGCGACAGCACCGCCGTGCCGATCGTCACCACGCCGAGCACCAGGTTGATCAGCACCAGCAGGCGCATCGAGCCGACCGCGCGCGCGCCGTCGGGCCAGTTCTGCGCCTGCACGGCGCGGCGGATGCGCGGGAAGATCGCGAAGCGGATATGGCCGAAGATCAGCATCATCAGCACGCCGATGCCGGCCATCGCGTGCAGCGGCCAGCTCGCGTGGCCGCCGCCGAAGGCGGTCAGCAGGAAACCGCCCGACAACAGGGTGACGATCACCGCGCCCGCCACCCAGTTGAAGAAGCGGCCGAACACCGCCTCGATCAGCGGCAGCCGCAGCTGCGGCGAAAGATCGGACAGCGCGGGGCGCAGGCAGAAATGCGCGAACACCATCCCGCCCACCCAGACCGCGATGGCGAGGAGATGGAGGAACAGCGCGACGGCGATGGCGTGGGACATGAGCGATCCTGGGTGTTGTTATCGGACGAAACGCGCCGCCGGGCCGGGATCGAGGCAGGCTCGAGCGCGCGGCGGGCGCCGGCATGACCCGGTTCGACCGACACGCGGCCCGTCGGTTCGGTGCGCGGGCGACATTTGACACGAAATCGCGCCGGCTGTCGCCGGGCCGCGTCGAGGCCGCGCTCCAGCCGCGCGCCGCGACGCCATGAAAAAGCCCCGGCGCGCGATGAGCGCAGCCGGGGCCGGCAGCCTGGCCGGGGCGCCTTGGCGCGCCCCGCCGGGCTCAGTCGAGGATCGGGCGCAGGCCCGCGAGCTTGAGCTTGAGATCGGGCGCGCGGCCCTTGCGAGCCCGCTTGCCGACCAGCGGCGCGAGCGCGGCACCGGCCAGCACGACCTCCTGTGCCTTGCCGCCACGGCCCGTGCCTTGCAGCACCACGCCGCGCCCGTCGATGGCCAGCGCCTGGACCAGCGCTTCCTTGTCCTCCAGCGCCATCAGGATCACGCCGCGGCCGCCGGCCGACAGCGTCTTCATCTCGTCGAGGCCGAACACCAGCAGGCGCCCCTGGGCCGACAGGCAGGCCACCTGGGTGGCCAGCGGCATCACCGGCATCGGCGCGAGCGGCACCGCGCCCTCGTCGATCGTCATGAAGGCCTTGCCGGTCTTCTGGCGGCTGATCATGTCGCCGACCTTGGCGATGAAGCCGAAGCCGTTGCTCGAGGCCAGCAGCAGCGGCTGCTCGGCGCCGGCCGCGAAATAGTGCATCAGGTGGGTACCCGATTCGAGCTCGATCAGCGAGGTGACCGGCACGCCGTCGCCACGCCCGCCCGGCAGCACCTGCACCGGCACCGAGTGCACGCGGCCCTTGCTGCCCCAGGCGATCAGCGTGTCCGGCGTGCGGCACTGGAAGGCCGCGTAGAGGCCGTCGCCGGCCTTGAAGCTGAAGCTGGCCGGGTCGAGCCCGTGGCCCTTGAGCGCGCGCACCCAGCCCTTCTGCGACACCACCACCGTCACCGGCTCGTCGATCACGCGGGCCTCGAAGGTGGCGCGCTTCTCCTGCTGGATCAGGGTGCGGCGGTCGTCGCCGAACTGCCTGGCGTCGCCCTCGATCTCCTTGATCAACAGCCGCTTCATCGCGCTCTCGTTGGCCAGCAGGTCCTCCAGCTTGGCCTTCTCGGCGCGCAGCTCCTCCAGCTCCTTCTCGATCTTGATCTTCTCGAGCCGCGCGAGCTGGCGCAGGCGGATTTCGAGGATGTCCTCGGCCTGGCGCTCGCTCAGCCCGAACGCCGACATCAGCGCGGCCTTCGGCTCGTCCGACTCGCGGATGATCCGGATCACCTCGTCGATGTTCAGGAACACGATCATCCGGCCTTCGAGGATGTGGATCCGGTCGTCGACCTTGCCCAGGCGGTGGCGGCAGCGCCGCGTCACGGTCAACTGGCGGAACCCGACCCACTCGCCGAGGATCGCGCCGAGCCCCTTCTGCGCAGGCCGGCCGTCGTTGCCGATCATCACCAGGTTGAGCGGCGCGTTCGATTCCAGGCTGGTGTGCGCGAGCAGCGACTGCACGAACTCGTTCTGGTCGAGGGCACGCGACTTCGGCTCGAACACCAGGCGCACCGGCGCATCCTTGCCCGATTCGTCGCGCACCGCGTCGAGCAGGTCGAGCAGGGTCTTCTTGGTGTTGGCCTGTTCCTGCGTGAGGGTCTTCTTGCCGGCCTTGATCTTCGGATTGGTGAGCTCCTCGATCTCCTCGAGCACCTTCTGGCAGGAGGTGTTCGGCGGCAGCTCGTTGACCACCAGTTGCCACTGGCCGCGCGCGAGCTCCTCGATCTTCCAGCGCGCGCGCACCTTCAGGCTGCCGCGGCCGACTTCGTAGGCGGCGGAGATTTCCGCGTCGCTGGAGATGATCTGGCCGCCGCCGGGGAAGTCCGGGCCCGGCACCAGTTGCATCAGCTCGGCATGGTTGAGCTTCGGGTTGCGGATCAGCGCCACCGCCGCGGCCGCCACCTCGCGCAGGTTGTGCGAGGGGATCTCGGTGGCCAGGCCCACCGCGATGCCCGAGGCGCCGTTGAGCAGCGCGAAGGGCAGGCGCGCCGGCAGCAGCTTCGGCTCCTCGAAGGAACCGTCGTAGTTCGGCATGAAGTCGACCGTGCCCTGGTCGATCTCGTCGAGCAGCAGCTGCGCGATCGGCGTGAGCCGCGCTTCCGTGTATCGCATCGCGGCCGCGCCGTCGCCGTCGCGCGAGCCGAAGTTGCCCTGGCCGTCGATCAGCGGGTAGCGCATCGAGAAGTCCTGCGCCAGGCGCACCAGCGCGTCATAGGCGGACTGGTCGCCGTGCGGGTGGTACTTGCCGAGCACGTCGCCCACCACGCGCGCCGATTTCACGGGCTTGGCGTTGTTGCCCAGCCCCATCTCGTTCATCGCGTAGAGGATCCGGCGCTGCACCGGCTTCTGGCCGTCGCAGACGTCGGGCAGCGCGCGGCCCTTGACCACGCTCACCGCGTAGTCGAGATAGGCGCGCTCGGCGTAGTCGCCGAGCGTCAGTACGTTGCCGTCGTCCGGCGGGCTCGGCGGCTCATCGAAAAAGTCGGGGGTCTTGTCATCCATCTGCTGTAGCTTCCGTATCCGTTCAGGGGCGGTGGGCGGCGCGCATCACGCCGCTCAGATATCCGCCTCGACATCGTTGCCCTTTTCCTCGAGCCAGCTGCGCCGCGCGGAGGCCTCGCCCTTGCCCATCAGCATCGTCATGCGCGAGACCGTCGCGTCGTAGTCGAGGCCGCCCAGGGCGATCGGCGCGAGGCGCCGCGTGTCCGGGTTCATGGTGGTGTCCCACAGCTGCTCGGCGCTCATCTCGCCGAGGCCCTTGAAGCGGCTGATCGACCATTGCGTGTCGCGCACGCCGTCCTTGCGCAGCTTGTCGAGGATCGCCTCGAGCTCGCCGTCGTCGAGCGCGTAGAGCTTCTGCGCCGGCTTCTTGCCGCGCGCGGGCGCGTCGACGCGGAACAGCGGCGGACGCGCCACGAACACGTGGCCGCGCTCGATCAGCTGCGGGAAGTGCTTGAAGAACAGCGTCAGCAGCAGCACCTGGATGTGCGCGCCGTCGACGTCCGCGTCCGACAGGATGCAGATCTTGCCGTAGCGCAGGTTCGACAGGTCGACGTGATCGTCCGGCGCATGCGGATCGACGCCGATCGCCACCGAGATGTCGTGCACCTCGTTGTTGGCGAACAGGCGGTCGCGCTCGGTCTCCCAGGTGTTGAGCACCTTGCCGCGCAGCGGCAGGATCGCCTGGTATTCCTTGTCGCGGCCCATCTTGGCCGAGCCGCCGGCGGAATCGCCCTCGACCAGGAACAGCTCGTTGCGCGCGATGTCCTGCGTCTCGCAATCGGTCAGCTTGCCGGGCAGCACCGCCACGCCCGAGCTCTTGCGCTTCTCGACCTTCTGGCCGGCGCGCGTGCGCGCCTGGGCCTGCTTGATCACCAGGTCGGCCAGCTTCTTGCCGTGCTCGACGTGCTGGTTCAGCCACAGCTCCAGCGCCGGGCGCGTGAACGAGGAGACCAGCTTGACCGCGTCGCGGCTGTTCAGGCGCTCCTTGATCTGCCCCTGGAACTGCGGGTCCAGCACCTTGGCCGACAGCACGAAGGACACCCGCGCGAACACGTCCTCGGCCAGCAGCTTGACGCCCTTGGGCTGGAGGTTGTGCAGCTCGACGAAGCTCTTGACCGCCTGGAACAGGCCGTCGCGCAGGCCGGATTCGTGGGTGCCGCCGGCCGGCGTGGGGATCAGGTTCACGTAGGATTCGCGCGTGAGCGAGCCTTCCTCGCTCCAGGCCACCACCCAGGAGGCGCCCTCGCCGTCGGCGAAGCTGTCGTCGCCCGAGGTTTTCGCGTCGGCGAAGCGCTCGCCCTCGAACAGCGGGATCAGCAGCTCGCTGCCGTTCATCTCGTCGAGCAGGTAGCCGCGCAGGCCGTCCTCGTATTTCCAGCTCTGGCGCTCGCCGGTCTTCTCGGTGACCAGCACCACCTCCACGCCCGGCAGCAGCACCGCCTTCGAGCGCAGCAGGCGCTGCAGCTCGCCCAGCGGCAGGTTCGGCGAATCGAAATACTTGCCGTCCGGCCAGACGCGCACGCGCGTGCCGGACTTCTTCTCGCCGCGGCCCGCGCTTTGCGTGACCAGCGGCTTGACCACGTCGCCGTGCGCGAAGCCGAGCTCGGCGAACTTGCCCTCGCGCCAGACCGTGACGTCCAGGCGCGTGGCCAGCGCATTGGTGACCGAGACGCCCACGCCGTGCAGGCCGCCCGAGAAGGTGTAGGCGCCGCCGGCGGCCTTGTCGAACTTGCCGCCCGCGTGCAGGCGCGTGAAGACGATCTCGACCACCGGCACGCCCTCGTCGGGATGCATGCCGAACGGGATGCCGCGGCCGTCGTCCTCGACCGAGACCGACTGGTCCGCATGCAGGGTGACGATGATCTGCTTGCCGTAACCGCCGAGCGCCTCGTCGGAGGCGTTGTCGATCACTTCCTGGATGATGTGCAGCGGGTTCTCGGTACGCGTGTACATACCGGGCCGCTGCTTGACGGGCTCGAGGCCCTTCAGCACCTTGATCGATGCTTCGCTGTAGGCCGCTGCGGGCTTTTTCGTGGACATAGGCGCTAGTTCGTCAATCGTCCGCCGCTGTTATCCCCAGTTGATGTGGACAACATCGTGGACAAAACGTTGAATTCGATAAAAAAGCCAATCGAAACAATGCGATTACGCGACTGCTCCGAAAGCGGGCGGCGCACCGGCGCCGCGAACGGCACCAGGGCCGGAACGCGGCGTATTTTACTGGTTCCTTGCGCGCGCGCTCATGACGGCTTGCGCTTGGCCTCGAGCTCCTCCCAGCGCTCCAGCGCCACGAGCAGTTCGTCGTCGAGCGCCGCGTAGCGCTCGGTCAGCCGCGTGCCTTCCTTGGCGTCGCGCGCGAAGATGCTGCCGTCCTCGAGCTGCGCGTTGATCGCCTTCTGCTCCGCCTCCAGCGCGGCGATCTGCTCGGGCAGCGCATCGAGCTCGCGCTGCTCCTTGAACGAGAGCTTGACGCTGCGCTGCGTGTTGCGGCCGGCCGCGGCGTTCTTGCTGGCGTCGTCCCTGGGTGCCGGGGCGGCCTCGCGCGCGGCTTCGCCGCCGCGCCTGGCGGCGTCCTTCGCCAGTTCTTCCGAGCGCGCGTGCTGGGTCTGCCAGTCGGTGAAGCCGCCCACGTACTCGCGCCAGAGGCCCTTGCCCTCGGCCGCGATCACCGAGGTGACCACGTTGTCGAGGAAGGCGCGATCGTGGCTGACCAGCAGCACGGTGCCATCGTAGTCGGTCAGCAGTTCTTCCAGCAGTTCGAGCGTGGGGATGTCGAGATCGTTGGTCGGCTCGTCGAGCACCAGCACGTTGGCCGGGCGCGCGAACAGGCGCGCCAGCAGCAGGCGGTTGCGTTCGCCGCCCGACAGCGAGCGCACCGGCGAGCGGGCCCGCTCGGGCGCGAACAGGAAGTCGCCCAGGTAGCTCATCACGTGCTTGCGGGTGCCGCCGATCTCGACCCATTCGCTGCCGGGGCTGATGGTGTCGGCCAGGCTCTTGTCGAGGTCGAGCTGGGCGCGCATCTGGTCGAAGTAGGCCACCTGCAGGTTGGTGCCGGTGCGCACCTTGCCCTCGTCGGGCGTCAGCTCGCCGAGGATCAGCTTGAGCATGGTGGTCTTGCCCACCCCGTTCGGGCCGATCAGGCCGATCTTGTCGCCGCGCATCACGGTGCCGGTGAAGCCGTCGATGTAGGCGCGGCCGTCGTAGCGGATCGTCACGTCGGTCAACTCGGCGACGATCTTGCCGGACTTCTCGCCCTGCGCCACGTCGAGCCGGACATTGCCCTGCGCGTTGCGGCGCTCGGTGCGCTCCTTGCGCATCTCGACCAGCCGCGCGATGCGGCCCACGCTGCGCGTGCGGCGCGCCTCGACGCCCTTGCGGATCCAGACTTCCTCCTGGGCGAGCAGCTTGTCGAACTTGTCGTTCTCGACGCGCTCGACCTCGAGCTGCTGTTCCTTGCGGACCTGGTACTGCGAGAAATTGCCGGGATAGGACAGCAGGCGGCCGCGGTCGAGTTCGACGATGCGCGTGGCGACGCGGTCGAGGAAGGCGCGATCGTGGGTGATGAACAGCACGCTCGAGCGCTGCGAGACCAGCAGTTCCTCGAGCCAGCGGATGCCTTCGAAGTCGAGGTGGTTGGTCGGTTCGTCGAGCAGCAGCACGTCGGGCTGCAGCACCAGCGCGCGGGCCAGCGCGACGCGCTTCTTCATGCCGCCCGACAGCGCTTCCACCAGTTGCGCGCCGTCCAGGCCGATCTGCGCCAGCGTGGTGGCCACGCGGGTGCGCCAGTTCCAGGCATCGTGCAGGTCCAGCGAGGATTGCAGCGTGTTCATGCGCGCCATCAGCGCGTCGTGTTCCGCGCCTTCGGGCGTGTCGGCCAGGCGGTGCGCGATCACGTCGAATTCGTCGAGCAGCGCCTGCGTGTGCGTGAGGCCCGAGGCGACCGCCTCGAACACCGTCTGCCCCGGGCCGAACTCGGGCTCCTGCTCCACGTAGACCGTCACCAGGTCCTGCTGGCGCGTGACCAGACCGTCGTCGGGGCGGGCCAGTTCGGCGACGATCTTCAGCAGCGAGGACTTGCCCGCCCCGTTGCGGCCGATGAGACCGACGCGCTCGCCGGCTTCGAGCGAGAAATCCGCGTGATCGAGCAACGCGACGTGACCGAACGCAAGCTGCGCGCCGGTAATGGAATAGAGCGACATGGGGGAAGCGGCGAAGAAAGGGATTCGGAAACGCCCATTGTAACGGGCATCGCGGGCGGCGCCGCTTCGGCCGGATGGCCGGGGGTGGCGAGCGCGCGTTTCGCGGGATGCCGTGCGCTCGGCCGAGGCTTGCCGGGGGCTGGCCGGCGCGGGCATGGAATCGTGCCCGCGCGGGTAGTGATGCGGTGCCTCAGTGATCCACGTTGACGATGATCGTCTGGCTCATGGCGGGACCATAGGAGCGGTGCATGCCGTCGCCGAACTGCAGCGTCAGCGTGTGCTTGCCGGGCGGCAGCTGGATATCGGTTTCCGTCTGGGCCTTGCCGAAATGCAGCGAATGCTCGCTGGCCGGGATCACCTCGCCCTTCGGAATCGGGCCGCCGTCGATCTCCAGGTGATGATGGCCGGTGTTGGGCGTCATGTCGCCGGCCGGGCGCAGCTGCATGCCTTCCACGCCCATCTTGACGTGGACCGGGTTCGAGACCGTCGCGCCTTCGGCCGGCGCGACGAAATAGACGTGCGGTTCCTCCGCCCGCGCCGTGCCCGCCAGCGCCACCGCCGCGAACGCGCTGGCGCAAAGCATGCCGGCCATCCATCGCTTGCTCGTGTTCATGCTTCTCTCCTGTTCGATGTTGTGGGTGAAGCGCGACCAAGCATACACCCCGGCTCGTGAAAACCGCGTGGCTGAGCCAAGGCGCCGCTTTCGCGGAACGGCCGGGTGTTTCGGGTATATTGCGCGGTTTGTCGGGGCGCACACGGGGCGCATGCGCGCGCGAGCGTGAGAATGCGGTGCCGGTCCGAATGCCTGTCATCCCATTTCAGAATGAACACCATGAGCGAAGTCGTCGAATTCAAGAGCTGGGTCTGCCTTATCTGCGGCTGGACCTACAACGAGGAAGAAGGCCTGCCCGATGAAGGGCTGCCGGCAGGGACGCGGTTCGCAGATATTCCGGCGGATTGGCGTTGCCCGCTGTGCGATGTGGGCAAGGATGATTTCGTGGTTGTGGAGTTTTGAGGATGCTCGGGGCGAAGGTGATTCGCTCGATTTGAGGGTCTGGTTGCTTGAGATTTTTCGGGGCGGTGGTCTTTGCTATACTCTCACCCGCTGAACGGGTTGCTCATGCCTAGCTGTGGCGCCCGGGTCCTCTGCATTGCTCACGCAGGTAAGCTCGATGAGCCACCTCGCGACTATCCGCTCCCCGTAGTTCAATGGATAGAACAAGCGCCTCCTAAGCGCTAGATACAGGTTCGATTCCTGTCGGGGGGACCAAGGAATCTCCCGAAACCCTTGCCCAGAAACAAACTACTGGCAATTTGGCGTAAATCTGGCGTAGTGCGTTTTAGACTTCGCAGAAAACTCCCCACCTCAGATGCCGGCATATACTGCTGATGCAGCAGTACCTTCGCGTTCTTTGACAAGGTCTAGTGCACAAACCTACGCCAAGACCTACGCCCGCCATTTCAGCGGCAGGCAGTTACCGACCCGGAGCGGACCCTCGACCCTCTCCCTAGCGAACATCCGCTCGACTCGCATTATTCCGGTGCTGTCGCTGTTGGGTTGACCCAGAGATTTTTTCGCGTCTTGTCCGTTTTGCTGGCAACTGTCTTTAGTTTCTTTAGCAGAGTCTCGAAGTGGGGTAATGAGCAAACAATGAATTGTCCAAAGTAATTGGCGAGCCTACCTCGTGAATATTCCCCGGCCAATTCTTCGCACATCGCAGAGGGAAGCATAAAATCGTGAACTCCAGCTTCTTTTCTTACCCCATCTATCCAATCGGTGGCTCCAGATTCAACCAGTCCGGACAGTAGGTCACAGGTAGCCTGCCGATGTCGCTGAAAGTCCTGCGTCTGCTCGCAGTAGACCACAACCCACGGGGCTGGAGTAGCAAGGCCCGATAGTGTCTCTGCTTTTTCGACACTCGCGATTGTAGTATCTGTATTTGCCACCACTATTTCCGACGTAGTCAGCAGAATCGGACAGTAGAGGAAGGGACAGCACTCTTCCGGGTGCTGTCCCAGATTCCATTCAATTGCTTCTATCACTAGGCGGGGAAGCGCGTATTGCAGTTGCGCCAGACCCTTTCTTATTTCTGCATCGTACACTGCTCCAGTGTTGAGATCGATCTCGACGCCTTTGAGACAGAAGTTAGCCTTGTTGTCGAAAGCTGTAGAAGGTTGGCTATCCAGTAATATAGGTGAGAAATTATCTACGACCCGCAGCGTATGGCCCAGGGTAAATGTTGAGAACTCACCCGGGTTCGGGTCGGGAAAGAACAACCACTTATTATTCCGATGCCGATGCTTACACTCGATCAGCAACTGAAACTCTGTCGTAATTTCGTTCGGCCTACGATATGGCAGGTAGGCTAACGCATGAAGGTCAACAGAGAAGTCGTCTCTTGCTTGCGCGCCGTACCGGGTATACGAATAGTCAGCACTTGTGGAAAAACCATGCTTCACCAGCAGTTTTGATACTTCGAATTCCATCGGCACGCTGGAAGACAGCAGGTTGTCCTTCCAGCGCTTCTTTTCCTTGAGATTCTTGTCTTCTGCCTTGTCGGTCACAGTCCCGCGCCTCCCGTGTGCTTTTTCTAACGCCGCGGATCCTCGCATGGCGAGGGTAGTCATCCGTAGATCGTTCGACAGATGCTGTTCTGTCGAATCTAGATTGTCAACGGCTCTCCTCTACTCGTCCGGCGACTGCTCGTGGCCGGTAGCTGCCGCTCGCCATCACCTCAGACAACTGGCCGGATGGCCAACTTCGAGCGACCGCATGCGCGCCGCTGGTAAACTCGGGCGGCCAAAGCAACTTTTCCCGGTCACATGAGCACGCACCCCACATCAACGGCTGCAAGCGTCACCCCGGTGATGCATCAGCGCTTTCGCCTTGACCAATAAGGCGCTGATAAAAAATTGACGCTAAAACCTACGCTCGGCCACTCGCATGTTAAGCGGCGCAGCTCGGACAGAAGGGGACATCAATCGTGATCGAAACCGCCCATGCTGGGTTCCTAGCCATACCAGACGTTGTTTGGTCTGGAATCGTCGGGTCGTTCTTGACGATCGCCGGCGTTCTCGTTACAAATCGGGGACTATCAGCGCGTCATCGCGAACAACTTCGGCATACTGCAAGCGAAAGCGCGAAGGCGCGAGAAATGGATCTACGAAAAGAAGTTTACATTCCTGCCATCGACGCCGCCCTTACTGCAACTAGTGCGATCGGAACTCTATACGATCCCACATCCGACGTTCGATTGATTGCAGAAAAATTTGCCAATGCTATTGCAAGCCTCGGAAAGGTCTCATCAATAGCGAAACCTGAGACAGTTGCAAAAATCGGAGAGTTCGAAATTGCACTGCGCGACGTGTACACCCTCCTTCTTTTGTCTCGTGGTCCACTTATGGAAGCGCACAATCGGTGGCGAGCGGAAACCGACGTACATACGAGAGTGTTGGGAGATCATGGCCGCTGGGTTGCAGCACATGCCGAATCACTTCTTACACCGATCAACGAAGAAAGAAACAATATTTTCAATCGACAAATTGAATTTCTATCATCCCAAATGGATCACTGGCGAGTTAAATCGGAAGCATCAAAACGAGAAGAAACAACGCGCCAAATAGAATTCCTTCTCGCCACCCTACCTCACTCTCAACAATCAGCACAGGCATCCATCGAAGTTGCCATTGCCATTCGGTCCGAATTCTCGCTTACTGACGATGATTTATCCGCAGTGAGAGCAGCCTTTGAAAATAATAGAGTGAGGAACTATGAGTCAGTGCGGCAACTGGTGGACAATCTAGCGGCCCAGCACGTCGCAAACAACAGTCAACCGCCCGTAGCTCAACCTACTCAATAACCGTTCAAATGCCGACCGAGCTACCGAAGCTATACCGTCGCCTCGGCTGCCATATCCTCCGCCGGCCATAGCTGCAGCATCGATCACGCAGTTTCAATGTTCGACGTCGCAAGCCATTCCTCCCAGTCGTCCGACTTCACGATCACCATCGATCGTTTTTCGTGGCCACGCCGATGCATGCGAGCCATGACAACAGCAGAACGAGGTTCGCCGGCAATTGAGTGATGGAGCAAGCGTCGCCGGGCTTGCAAAGCGGTATGGCACCAGCCGTCAAACGATCATGCGGGTACGCGATGCGACGTGACGTCCTGTCGATCAAAATCGCTTTTCGTGAACAGTGCAGCCCGTTTTCCCTTCTACCGCGCATTTGGCTCCCCAATATGATCCGAGTTGGAGAGCCTGATCAACGGTCTACCACTGTGTAAATCCGAAGACATCGGCAATGCCAAGTCTCAAAACCGCCACTAGCGTGTTTAGTCATTCTCCTCACGATAGCGGCATCATCTCGATCATGGCATTTTCATCAAATCACTTCTTTATTTTCATATGAATTGTCTGAGACGCATAGGGATGAAATTCCGGAAGTTGGCTAACGATCTTCCCATCTTCAAATCGATGGTGAGCAATTGACGGAAACAGCTCCTCTGGAACTGGATGGATCGCGTTCGGATTGTGATACATGGAAAGACCTTCGGCCCATGTCTCACTCGAATCTTCCGACACCAAATACGAAAACGGTTTAGGCAAATGCGCATTTTGGTCATGATCATGATGTGCCCCGATTCTCATCATGACAACGCCGGGCGCCTTAAAACCCGCTTGCCGCCCCATCCTGTTAAATTTCGAAATTGTCCCAGTGGCCGAAAACATTACAGCACTAACATACTCGCCCCCTGGTTGAAAAAAGAATCCCGACGGAATTTCCTTATCACCCACCTTGTGGGTTTCTATTTTTATTGGATCGATAACAAGCTTCCCATTTTCATCAAAGTGACAATCATGGCGAACACCATATAGATAATTTATAAGTGCCGTCGAGCTCCACAACATTGATTGATCGTCGTGAAAATCCGCTATCGCAAAAACAAGCGGCAAATCTCTCACATGATCTAGCTCCCAATATTTCTTTTTAAGTTTCGAGTAAAGTGGACTACCGAATTTGATAGGCAGTTCGTTTTCCTGTCGCCTCCTCACCTCATCCGCATCTGGTAGAGACGGAGCGGCCTTGAACAAGGAAGGAGGGTTGTCTTTCGAACGGCCTACGATGGTTGCCTCGATCGCTACCGATTTCCCATATTTTTTGACAAAAAAATCTGGCCGATCAAACTCCCTATTTAAAAAAAGCTGCTCTTCCGTTAGGTAAGAATGCAAATAAAGCTCCCATACACGCGCGTCAAATCCCGTCGTTTGAAATTGCTCCACAAAATTTCCATCCACATCGACGTAATGAGGCATAATCTCCGAAATCATTTGCCTCGCTGGGATAAACGATTCATCGCGGAGCAGCGTCACAAATCCAGGATGATATTTCGCTGTTGGAACAATCGGCGTAAAAAGATCAAGTGGTTTGGTGTAGTCCCCCTGTGGAAACTGCGCGACACCATCTCGCGAGTGCCATTTTATTGCCCGCTCGATCCACGCCCGCGCCTCTTCCTCTTTCGGAATCGATACTTCCTGATCGAAACACCGGAATCTGCCAGCTTCGTCCCGCCCAAGAATAATTCCAACAAAATCTTTATCTGAATCGTCGTGAAGCAAGACACCAAGAACCGTTTCTTCTTCGTTTGAAAACCACGCGACTTCTTCGCTAAAGTACGCTGCCGCCGGACTACGCGAATGCGCCACCAACGCATTAAAGCGCTTGACATCCATCCGCTTAACTATTTTCTCATCCATACACCACCCCGCTTAATTAGATATTCGATGGCTACTGTCTGACTACATGCAGTATTTTCCGCTGCCTACCGCTCCGCTAGATCATTTCCCAAGAAGCAGCAATCGGCGATACGCTACCCCGTAATACGCGCCGATATGCTACCTCCACTCTCGCTTTCTTGGCTGTACGGGCATCCATACTCGAAATGCGCATCAGGGTCGGTAGGCGACCGCGCGGGGAGTTTTTTGCGCGCAGCGTTCCAGACGGCCGGGTAGTTCACGAAACCGCAGAGCGGGCACACCTTACCTAGCTGTCCATCTCCAATCTTGTCTCCAAGATATTGAGTGTTCTGGAGACATAGTTGGAGATACGCGGCACCTTGCCAGACAAGGCTGACAAGCCGAACCGAGTGCTTGTCTCCAAATCTCCAGAGATTTTTGCTTCCGGCGGCCCGGCACGGTTACGCATAGCGCCCCCCCTCTACCGAACGAGCCTATGCCAGCGTGCCTGTTGGTATTTTTGTTGGTATCTATTGCCTTTCAACACGGAAAGTCTTTACCAAGCCTAGAGATATGAATTCTGTCGGGGACCAGCCAGCCCCCCACATCTCTCGCGATTGGCGCCCCCTGTAGCTTAGGCCAATCTGGCAGCCCCCTAGCGTCCGCCGTCAACCATCGCCGCCCTGCGAATCAGTCGACGCCAACAGACGGTCATGACGCACGTCCCAGGATGCTTCAATTGCCCGCTTGCTATGCTGCGCCGCGATTTCATGGCCAGCCTCGCATAGATACATCAGCGCGCTGTGATCGATGGTACCCGACCTGAGATAGCAAAAAATCGCGTCGAAAATGGCGCCGACATAACGGAAAGCGCGCATGCTCGCGTCCAACTCATCGGCGGCCCGAATGGCGCTGTTGGCGTGCTCACTCATACGACTCCTCCGCATGCGCAAAGGCAGTCAGCCTATACGGAGCTCCGCTGGATATGTCACGCGCATCCAAATAGGCGAGCCTCACGAGATGGACATCGACACGAACCGATCGACCGCACTCGACAACAACCTTTACTCCTTGCTCAACTCGATCAACGCTCCGACCGAGCGGGCCACCTCGAGAATCTGATCGATGCTCGCCACCGGGCCTACCATCAAGGCTAGATTCGTAGCGCCAAACATCAAAACGTGGAAGCCCATTTCGCGCCTGTCCTCGTCCGACAGGTATTTGTGAAATTGACGTGCCGTCGATACGCCGAACAAGTTCGCCATCTGGGCATTGGTATAGCCCAGGCGCTCCTTGAGAAGACGCAATGCGTCGCTGCTGGGCGGCTGATATTTCATTCGATTTTGTCTCGCATGGGCGCGTGTAGACGCAAAGCCGTAGCTTCATGGTGAGCTCCTTTCGGAATATCGGGCACAGCGGGTTGCATAGCCCAGTGCTCCGAAAGATATCACCCTTAGGGTGACTATTCAAATGCGACGGAAACGCACAAATCGGACCACAAGCACGTCGTAGCCGTCAGGCCCGGAAACGTCCCCCAAGGAACTTGAGCGCCCCCCTCTACAGCCCCGCTCTCGCGCGCCGATATCCAGAAATGACAGCGACGCGTCGATGCCCTTACCCGCGCCCTTGTCCATGCTCGCCCGTCCCGATTGGCAAGCCCCTTCCTGGCACGGAAAATCGCACTCTCGCGATCAATACAAGCAACCCTCAAGAAGAACCATAGGAACCATGCAGTCACGGAAGCAACGGCCACCCATCGAGGAACTGGTCTTCATCGACGATTTTTTCCGGGTAGCCGAAAACGGTTTGCCTCCCTCGCCGGAGAACCGCAAATTCCTGCGCGCCTTCTTCGGCACGGGTGCATCGAGGCTGGGCTGGCGCGTGCGCGAGCTCAGCGTGCAGTCGCAGCGCGGCAGCATCTGCGTGCCGAAGATCATGGAAAGCCTGGGCCTGCCCTCGGACCGTGCCGGCTGGGCGGCCGCCTGCGTCGCCGACCTGCAACCCGCAGCCGAGCACCTGGCCATGCTGGCCTTGACGCCCGCCAGCCTGGTGATCGGCTGGGGCCTCACGCCGGCCATCATGCAATACGTGGACAGCCAGGGCGCGGCCTTCATCGACGTGGAAATCGACTCGATCCGCTTCACGCGTGACCTGCATCTGGCCGTGCGCACCAACGACCCGGGCATCCGGGAAGAACTCGAGCACCTGCGCATCGACGAGGAGATGTTCTGGTCCACCGCGGCCGGCCTGCGCGGCCACTTCGCCCGACGCGGACATTCGTCCATCGTGAACGCCGACCTGAGCGTGGGCCTGTTCGTCGGGCAGACCAGCGTCGACCTTGCCCTGGTCGGCGGCGGGCGCCTGGCCCAGCCTGCCGATTTCATCGAACCGATCCGCCAGTGGGCACAACAGGTCGACCTGCTGGTCATCCGCCCTCATCCTGCCCAGGCCGATACGCGGCAATTCGATGTCCTGCTCGACAGCATTCCCAATGCCCTGCTGATCAAGCACAACACCTACAGCCTGCTCTGCGCCGACAACCTGGCCTTCGTCGGCGCGATATCGTCCGGCGTGCTCAAGGAAGCGCCCTATCTGGGCTGCAGCGACGTTCGGTACCTGCTTGCCGACGACCGCAATACCGCCGGCCGGCTGCCGCCCGAGTGCTCTGCCTGGATTCCGGTGCGGCTCGAAGTGGCCAGCGCACGCTCGCTGGAAGCGTTCTCGGCCGCGCGAAGCCAGCTTGGCTCGCGCTTGTCGGCCGCGCCGGCCCCGATGTTTGCCGAGGACACGCTCACCCAGATCTTCGCCTACCGTTGGGGGCTGGACCCAGCTGCGGGCGGCTTGCCCGAATTCCCGGTGCTGAGGCCGGAACAGTCGATGAACCTCGCCTCGGGCACCCCCGCCGCGGCGACCACATTCTTCACGCAGGGCTGGCACTGGCCCGAATCATGGGGAGCATGGACGGCGGAGCCGCGCGCCTGGCTGCTGGTGCCGCTGGACTGCTCGGCGGCCGCCGGGGCTGACGCAGGTTTCGTCCTGACCCTGCGCGGCTACGTCTATGCCCCGCCTCCCGCGCAAGCGCCGGACGTGAGGATCACCGTCAACGGTCGGGAATGCCGAGCCGTCGTCAATCAGGACGGTAGCCTGGAATGGATCGTCGATCTCGATGCGGATGCCGTTCAGCGCCGCTTGCTGATGATTGCCATCGCGGTGCGGGGAGCCCTTCGGCCCTGTGACGTGAGCGAAAACAAACACGACATGCGAACAGTTGGATTCGGCCTGGTCGATCTCAGCCTGCGTGAATGCACACGGCCCGCGAACGCAACCATCCCTGCATCCTCGCTCTCGGAAAATATGGGGCCTTGCCTACCCACCCCGACTGAAGCACCGGACGCGGCAGTGGCGGCGGAAACCGTCCTGGCACGCGAGAATGCAAGCTGAGGGAGGCAGGACCGATATCGGCCGCCATGAAGAACGGCGCCTCGATCCGAGGCGCCGTTCTTCATCCATTACATAAAACCGCGCTCACGCGGCCGGCGGGCAAACCGCTCCTTGATAAATCAACTGATAGGTGTAGTGCTTGTCCCACGACAAAGGTGGAGTACCCGGCACGATCCACTCGGCGTAATTGCCGGCCATGGTCCCCGCCGCGAACTGCGACGTGCCGATCGTCGCGATATTCGTCGACGTACCGCCCTGTACGATCGGCGCCGTGCCATACCACTCGAACTCGGCGCCATTGAGGAACCAGTTTCCGTTCCAATGCTGGGTCGTGCCATACCAGGTATTGTTCGCGCTAAAGCACACGCCCTGATTGGCATAATGTCCGCCGCCCGGTGCGTAATAGAACACCGCCTCCCAATAACCGACGGGCGACGTCTGGGTCTGCGCGGTGGCAAGCGTCGCCGGCAGCACGCACAGTGCCGCCAGCAGTTGGCAAAGCTTCTTTTTCATCTGGCCTGGTCCTTGTTGTTTGTCGTTGCGGCAAGCCCGCCGACGGCGTTCGACGATCGCCTGATTGCAAAACGCAATCAGGCAACGTGATTATCGATATATGACGATCGGAATGACGACGTGAAATTACCGCAACTGAAAATTAAAGAAACCCGAGCCATTTGTAAAGCATGAAGGCCGTGCTGCCCGCTACTCCGCATCGATATCCTTCTCCTTCGCCTTCTCGAGATTCTTCACCATCTCGTCGACGATCCGATGCATTTCCTGGGTCATCTTCTTCATCATTTCCGCATGCACCTGCACGACCGCCGGATGCGTGCCTTCCGGCAGCCCCGAATGCTGCTGAAGCGCATGCAGTACCGCGATCGACTCGGAATCGCTGAGCGGGCCGAGCGTGGACAGCACGTCCTGCTGCATCGCCACGTCGTTCGGCATCGGCAAGGGCGGCGCGGCTTGTGCGAAAAAATGCGCGATGCGCGGATCCTGCCCGGCCGCCGCATGCGCGGCGGCATCGGCCCCTGGCAAGCCAGCGCGATTGCGCGGCCGCGCGCCTCCTTGCTGCCGCAGTGTCGAGAAGCTGTTCGGAATGCCGGCGAAGTGCGCCGTGGAGATCCGGCGCACCGCACCGCCGGGGTCCTGCCGGTTGGGGCTGGACGGCTGATGGCTGTCGTTGCGCGAAACCTCGGCCGGCGCGACCGGCGTGATGTTGCTGGAAGTCCTCACCATGATGGCGGCCTGTGTCGAAGATGAGCCATCGCATTACACCCGAATCGTCGCCGGCCGCCGCCGGCTTGGCGAAGCCGGCGATGCATTTGCGAAACCGGCTCTGATCCCTGCGCGCCGCCCACTTATGCACAGCAGCACGGCAGGCAACGCCTGTGCATAAGCCAGAAATCGCGCCCGTCCGGGCCTCGCCGCCAGCCACATCCCGCCCCTGCCTCGCGCTCGTGCGAAAATCCCGCCTTTGCCGCGCCCGTCGCGGCCCCTGTCACACCGCACTGGATGGAGTCCCATATGAACGTCAACGAACAAATCGCCGCGCTGACCGCCGCCGAACTGCAGACCGCCGGCGCCGGCCAGGCCACCGCGATCGCGCTGACGGTGCTGCTGCGCCACCTGCGCTCGCCGCAACTGGCGCAGATGATCTCCTCGGCCTTCGAGAACCACGAGGCCGTGATGCTGCAATCGCCCTGGCCGGAGCAGATGCTGCAGTCGTATCGCTCGACGCGCCGCCTGCTCGAAGGCGCGGCCGGCGTCGAGGCGGGCGAGGCCGATCCGGCCGCCTGAGCCCGCGCCGCGCGGGGCTCGCGCCTTGCGCGATGCCTCGCTTTGTTCGATGATGGTCGAGTCGCGCGTCGCGCGACCGGCCGCCGCGCCTGGATGCGCCAGCCGCCTTCGTTCCCGCCGTCGCCGACGATGCCCACCGAATCCGACAAACCCAAACGCCGCCCGTCCACCCGGACACAGAACCTGATCGCCATCGTCGCCGGCGTGACGACCTTCCTGATCGGCGCGGGCTGGGTGATCCACAGCTACATCGTCGATCGCGAAGCGCCCTATTTCGCGATCCCGCTGGTGTTCTCGGTGCCCGTGATCGTCGCGGTGACGATTCGCAGTTTCTGGGATTGAGCGCCGCGATCCTGCCCCGCGCAGGAATCGCGTGTGAATCTTCGCGCGCGGCGCCGGTCATACGCGCGACGCGGCCAGCCCGGTCCGCGCCCGCCCAACCGCCGTATTCCGCATGATTCGCCAGCCTATCTTCCGTCTTGCCCCTCGTCTCCCCGCCTTGCGACGCCTGCTCGTCCTGCTCCTGATGACGTTCGCCGCGTCGCTGCTGCCCAAGGCCGCATCGGCCGCGCCCGGCACTCGCGCCTGCGCGACGACAGCCCATGGCGCCCACGCCCGCCGCTGCATCGCCAAGCCGAACAAGCGGCACGTCAAGCCGGCACCGCATGCCAAACGCGCCAAGGCGCACAAGCCGCGTCCGCACACGACGATCCGCAAGAAGCCGCGCCGCCGCGTCACACCCAAGCCAACCGTGGCCGCGCAGCACGAGCGGCTGCATCGCAAACGCGCCGCACGCGGCACCCACCCGAAGCGCAAGCCGCTGCCGACGCCGGGCCATGCCCCGCGCGTGACGGCCAGCGCTCGCGC
>NZ_VWWC01000117.1:0-23902 GCF_011753175.1 Burkholderia sp. Cy-637
TGCCGAGAACGACACCGCCATGAGCCGCATGATGGACGACATGAGCATCAAGCCGTCCGGCGATGTCGACCGCGATTTCGTCGCGATGATGGTCCCGCATCACCAGGGCGCCATCGACATGGCGCAGGCCGAGCTGCGCTACGGCCACAACGAGCAGTTGCGCCGCATCGCGCAGGAGATCGTGGTCGAGCAGCAGCAGGAGATCGTCGCGATGCGCCTCGCGCTCGGCCAGCCGCTGCCGAGCGCCGCGCCCGCGCCGGACCAGCAGCGGCCGGCGACAGCCTCGTCCGCCTCATCCGCCGCTTCAGTTCCGTCGCAGCCGTCGGCCGCGATGTCGATGCACCACCACTCGTCCATGTCCATGAATAAGGAATCCAAATGAAAAGCTCGCCGCGCTTTCCCTCGCTGTTTGCTTCGCTGCGTCCGTCCCCGCGTCGATCCTTGATGTCGGCCGCCGCGGCCGCGATGCTGGTGCTCGCCTCGCAGGCCGCCTGCGCCGGCCAGGCGCCCGGCGCGCTGGCCGCGCCCGACGTGCCGGTCAGCCATCGCGACCGCGTCTATGCCGCCGAGCAGTTCTCGAACACGGTGTCGGTCACCGATCCGGCCGACAACCACCTGGTGGGCGTGATTCGCCTGGGCGATCCCTCGCCGGGCAACTTCAGCCCGCTCTACCGCGGCCAGCTGCTGGTGCACGGCATGGGCTTCTCGCCCGATCACCACACGCTGGCGGTGGTCTCGATCGGTTCGAACTCGGTCAGCTTCATCGACACCCGGACCAATGCCGTCAAGCACACCACCTATGTCGGCCGCTCGCCGCACGAGGCCTTCTTCACGCCCGACGGCAAGGAGGTGTGGGTGACCGTGCGCGGCGAGAACTACGTGTCGGTGATCGATGCCGAGAGCTTTGAGGAGAAAACCCGCATCACGGTGCCGGCCGGCCCGGGCATGACGATCTTCTCGCCCGACGGCCAATACGGTTATGTGTGCTCGTCCTTCAACCCGGAAACCGAGGTGATCTCGGTGGCCGACCATGCCATCGTCGGCCATGTGCCCCAGGCCAGCCCGTTCTGCCCGAACATCGCGGCCACGCCCGACGGCCGGCAGGTCTGGTTCACGCTGAAGGATGTCGGCAAGACCCAGGTGTTCGACGCGCGCCCGCCCTTCGCCCTGCTCAAGACGCTCGACACCGGCCCGATCACCAACCACGTGAACATCGTGCACAACGCGCGCGGCAGCTTCGCCTACGTGACGGTGGGCGGCCTGAACCAGGTGAAGGTGTTCCGCACCGACGATTTCTCGCAGGTCGCGACGATTCCGGTCGGCAGCCTGCCGCACGGCATCTGGCCGTCGGGCGACGGCACGCGCGTGTATGTGGGCCTCGAGAATGCCGATGCGCTGGCGGCGATCGACACGGCGAGCAATCGCGTGATCGCGACGGTGCCGATCGGCCAGGCGCCGCAGGCGGTGGCCTATGTGCCCGACGCGGTGCCCGAGGGCGACGGCCGCGCCAATACGCAGCCGCTCGGCGTCTCGGGCGAGGCCGCGCACCTGGCGCTGGTGCCGGTGGGCGGCACGGCGGCGGCCGGCGCCGCGCCCACCAGCGTGGCCCTGTTCGACCAGGGGCTGCTGCAGGTGCTGCAGGCCTCGGCCACCGGCCTGCAGCCCAAGCATCCCTATGTGCTGGGCCTGGCCGGCGCGCCCGACGGCAGCGGCGCGATCGAGCCGCTCGCCAGCTTCATGACCAACCCGGCCGGCTCGGCGATCGTCAATGCGCTCGGGCAGATCCGGCGCGAGGTGGCGCCCGGCACGGACGCGGCGAACGGCACGCCGGATCGGCGGCGCTACCTGGTGATCGCGCCGCAGGTCGACGGCAAGCCGGGCGCACCGGTGCAGGTGCAGGCGCTGTAGCGGGGAAGCGGTAGCGGGAGATGAGCAAGGGCGGGGCGGAGGATCGCCCCGCGAGGATGGGCGGCGCGGGTCGCCTGGTGCCGACTGGCTGGTTCCAGCCGGCCCGGGCGGGCCGGCGCGCGCTTTCGCGCCGTGGCGAATTCAGTGCTGCGACAGGCGCTTGGCCAGGTCGGCGCACATCAGGCTCAGGCGCACCGGCTTTTCGTAGCAGACCACGTCGAAGGTGCGCATCGCGTCGCCGATCTCGGCTTCGCTGGCCTGGCCCGACAGCAGCGCGTCGGTCAGCACGAAGATCGGCGCGCTGGGGTTGTCCGAGGCGCGCACCGAGCGGATCACCGGCGTGGCCGAGCGGCCCTCGAACAGCCATTCGGTCAGCACCGCGTCGAAGGCCTGGCTCTGCAGCGCGTCGAGGAAGGCCGGCAGGCGCTCGAAATGCGCGGTCGCGAAACCCTGCTCGTCGAGATAGCGGCACACCAGATCGGCGCTGACGCGATCGCCGTCCACCACCGCCACCAGCATCCGGTCGCTCTCGGCGCGGCGCGGGTAGATCTCGATCTTGTGGACGTCGTAGGCGCTCTGGTAGAGCACGCCGGTGTGGCGCAGCACGCGCCAGCGGCCCTGGTGCTCGTAGGCGACGAACTCGGGGCGCGCGCCCGGCTCGAGCTGCGCGCCGATCCATACCGTGCAGGGAATCTCGCTCACGCCGGCGAACAGCACCGCGTCGTGCGCGCTCGCGCCCACCATGCCGGGGTCGAGCGATTGCGCGCTGAACAGTTGCGCGGCGGGCTCGCCATAGGCTTCGGCGACCTTGCGGATCTGGGAGAGGGTCCAGGGGCTGCTGCCGCGCAGCTTGCGATGCCCTTGGGAGAAACTGAGATCGAGAATCCGGCACAGCTCGGTGGTCTGCTGCCGTTTGCCGATGCCGTTGCGGCTCATCAGCTCGCGCACGCGTTCGGCGACGGCTAGGGAGTCCGTGGTCACTGCTTCGTTGGCCATGCTGCGGGTGCGATCGGGTCGAGAAAGTCGCTTTACGACGTGTGGTTCATGTCGGACGAAGCCGTCTGTACTAGAGCGAGCCGACCGGCCACGCACGCAAACGTTAACTTTACCGCAAATCAGAAATGGCTCCGCCGACATTTACACTGGTGGATGTGAAAGCTGTAACCAAACATTGCGAAAACTCGCGCCGGGCACGGCTTGTGGCTCGGCCGGGCGGGGCTCGCGAAAGCCTGGCGAACGTCCTCGAGTACCCGCCTCCGGCGGTGCGTGGCCGATCGTGGGCGGCGGGTTTCAGCCTGGTCGTGGCGGTTCGTCGGTCTTGTCCCTGGCCCGTGGTCGCGCCGATCCGGCGCGAGACGGCAAGCGGCTTCAAGCGCATTCGCGAAAGATCCCGGAGCCGCGGCCGGTAGAATGGCCGGTTCCCTCCCACTCGATCGATTCGCAGCACGCCGCGCATGACCACCACCTATCCGCTCCACGGCGCCTTCTCGCGCCCCGACGACACTTTTCCCGAACAGGCCGACGTGGTGATCGTCGGCGCCGGCATCATGGGCTGCGCGGCCGCCTACTACCTGTCGCGACGCGGGCTCAAGGCGGTGGTGTTCGACAAGTCGCGGGTGGCCGGGCAGCAATCGACGCGCGCCTGGGGCTTCGTGCGCCAGCAGGGCCGCGAAGCGGCCGAGGTGCCGCTGATGATGGCCGGCATGCGGATCTGGGAAGGCCTGGAGCGGGAGCTCGGCACCGATCTCGAATGGCGCCAGGGCGGCTGCCTCTACCTGGCCGACCAGGAGGACGACTGGGCCGCCTATCAGGACTGGCTCGAGGTGGCGCGCCAGCACGGGCTCGACACGCGCGCGCTGTCGCGCGACGAGGTCGGCCGGCACGTGAACGGGCTGGCCGCGCCGGTGCTGGGCGGGCTCTACACCGCCAGCGACGGCCAGGCCGAACCGCGCCGGGTGGCGCCCGCCTTCGCGGCGCGCGCGATCGAGGGCGGCGCGCGCTTCTTCGACGGCTGCGGCGTGACGGCGATCGAGACCGCCAACGGCGCGGTGACGGGCGTGCTCACCGAGCGCGGCCGGGTGAGGAGCGCGCGGGTGATCTGCGCGGCCGGCGCGACCAGCTTCCGCCTGCTCGACGGCATCGGCATCCGCCTGCCGCAGCAGACCGTGCGCGGCACCTGCATCCGCACCAACGCGCTGCCGGCCGTCTCGGCCGCCACCATCTGGGGCCACGGGCTCGGCATCCGCCAGCGCGCCGACGGCGCGATCAATCTCGCCGACGACATGACGGTCGATCTCGACTTCAGCTTCGGCCATCTGCGCGGCCTGTCGCTCTACCTGCCGGAATTCTGGAAGCACCGCGAGAAGTTCCGGGTGCGCGTGAACGGCGCGCTGCTGGCCGACCTGAAGCGCCGCCTGGCGGGCGGCCACGACGCGATCGAGCCGCGCGAGCCGCTGCCGCAGCCGAACCCGGCGCAGGGCCCGCGCGCGCTGGCGCGGCTCAAGCGCATCTTCCCGGCGCTGGCGGCCGCGCAGGCGGTCGAGAGCTGGGCCGGCCTGATCGACGTGCTGCCCGACGGGATCCCGGTGATCGACGCGCCCGAGGCGGTGCGGGGCCTTGCCATCGCCACCGGCTTCTGCGGCCACGGTTTCGCGATGGGGCCGATCGTCGGGCGGCTGCTGGCCGAGCTGGTCGACAGCGGCCAGCCTTCGCTGGAGCTCGGCGAATTCCGCGCGCGCCGCTTCGTCGACGGCACCATGAAGCGGCCGCGCAGCATGCTCTGAGGGCAAGCGCGGGCCAGCGCGGCGCTTGGCAAGCGGGGCGCTTCTCGGCATGATGCAGGGCTGTCCTGCCGCGCCGTGCCAGCGCGCGGACGAGACCCCAGAAGGAGCGCAGCGAACGCTGCTACGATGAACCACCCGCGCCGTTTCACCCCGCCGGCATCCCTGTCCGGGCGGGCTCCGCATCGGGCGCCGGCCGCGCCGCGCCGCGCGCATCCCCGGGTCGCCCGGGGGGGCTGGGCCGCGCTCTGGCTGCTGGCCGTCCTGCCGGCCGCGCATGCCGCGCACGCCGACGGCGTGGATCTCGCCGCCGCCCGTTTCCAATCCCTGCTGAGCTGCCAGCCCGGCGCGCGTTCGCCATCGCCGGCCGAGCGTGCCGCCTGGCGCGAGGCGGGCTTGTCGATCACCGGCTACGCGCACGATGGCGGGGTGCTGATCGACGATCGCCGCGAGGATCCGGCCGACCGCTGGGAGGAGATGCGGGTGCGCTTTCCGCGCCCGGTGACGATCGAGGGCAATCCCGTCAGCGTGGTCCATCTGGCGCGCCAGCAAAGCGGCGATACCGACGCCGATCTCGACCTGAGCCTCTACGCCGAAACCAGCGGCGACGTCGCCGCCTTCGCCGCGGCGCGCCGGCTCGCGGCGCTGCCCTCGGCGGTGCCGGCCGGCCTCGATATCTCGAACAACCAGGAAGACGGCCATGTCGCCGGCTTCCACGCCGGCTACCTGCGCTGGACGGCGCCGCTCTCCAAGCGCCAGGCCGACGCGCTGGCCGAGCCGGGCAGCACCTACCTGCCGGGCGCGCACCGATTGCCGGCGGTGCGCTTCGCCGGCGCCATGGCCGCCGAGCCGGGCCGTTTCGCGTTCGGCTGCGTGGTCTTCGGCCCCGACGTCACGCCGATCGACGGCATGTAAGGCCGCCGCCGATCGCGGGCCGCGCCGGCGACGGGATGCGCCGCGCCTGGGCGAGCACGCGGCTTGCTCGACGCGCGGCGGGGAAGAACGCGGCCGGCGTGATCCTGCCCCGTTGCGGGCCGGCTCCCGGGCGCCGGGGCATGAACCGCAAGCATGCCGCAAGGGCAGGCGCCGGCGCTCGATCCGCCGTCGATCCGGGCCTTGCGCGAGCCGCCATCGGTCGCCGCGAGCCACTGCGAACGAGACGCGGATTCAGACGCAAAACACGACGAAAAACCAACAAACTTCACGTTCCCGCCCCTTTCTCCTTACGCCTGCGTGACAAGTTGAAAAACATCGTGTCGCGCTCGCCAAATCTCGCCCGAAACTCGTTACCATTCACCGTTTTTTGAAATATCCGGTAAACATGAAAGTTCGGAATGCGAGTCTCTGGGCGCCCGCGGGGATGCGGCGCTGGGCATACGCGGCGGGGGCCCTGGTGCTCGCGCTGGCGGTGCGGCTCGCCCTGCATCCGCTGCTTGGGCCGGTGATGCCCGGCACCGCCTTCGCGATCGCGGCGGTGCTGGTCGAATACTATCTGGGCCTCGCGCCCGCGCTCACCGTGATGCTGCTCGGCCTGGTGATCGCCGACTTCCTGTTCGTGCCGCCCTATGGCTCGCTCGAGAACTTCCTGGTGATCGAGCGCGGCGACGTGGTGCTGCTGATCTCCTATCCGCTGGTGACCCTGCTGGTGATCGTGCTGGTCGAGCGCCTGCGCCGCGCGCAGTATCGCGCCGGGCTGGTCACCGCGGTGGCGCAGTCGCGCTACGAGATGCTGCTGCGCCAGGACAACGAGCGGGCGCTGGCACGCCGCGCCGTCGACGAAACGCATCGGCTGCTGCGCTATCTCGCGCAGCACCAGCAGGAGCTGATTCTGATCAAGGCGCTCGAGCGCGACGCCGTGCAACGCGCCCAGGTCGGCCAGAGCGTCGACGCGCCGCTGCCCTTCGACGGCGAGGTCGCCCCCGGCCCGCTGCATGCCGAGCTCCATCCCGACGATATCCAGCGCGTCACGCATGCGCTGTCGGCGGGCAGCCACCGCGTGCGGATCCGCTCGGCCGCGCTGGGCGGCGATTTCCGCCTGGCGCCCTGCATCTGCGAGCGCTTCACCACGCATGCCGGCGACTTTCTGGTGCTGCGCACCGAGGAGGCCTGAGATGGGCGCGAGCGACAGCGGCCTGACCCGGGCGACGGCCAAACCCTCCGCCGCCGCGCCGATCTTCGCCGAGGGCGACGGCCACGCGGTGCTGCTGCTGCACGGCCTGTCGAGTTCCCCGCTCGAATTGCGCTACCTCGCGCGCTACCTGCAGGACGAGGGCTTCACGATCTGCGCGCCGGTGATCGAGGGCTACAGCGCCGGCTCGGCCGAGCTGCCGATGGAGCGCTGGATCGAGGGCGCGGTGCGCGAATACGATGCGCTGGCCGCGCGCTACGAACGCGTCTCGGTGGTCGGGCTGTCGATCGGCGGGGCGCTGGCGCTGCGGCTGATCCAGGAGCGTCCCGACGCGCAGGCGCTGGCCCTGCTGTCGCTGACGCTGACCTACAACGGCTGGGCGATCCCCTGGTACCGCTTCATCCTCGACCTGGCCTACTACACGCCGCTGCGGCACCGCTATCGCTACCGCGAGGCCGAGCCCTTCGGGCTGCGCAACGAGGCGCTGCGCGCCAAGATCGCGCGCGCCATGGAGCGCGACGCATTCAGCGAGGTCGGCCCGTCCGAGATCTCGCTGCCGGCGCTGCACCAGGCGAACCGGCTGGCGCGGCTGGCGCGCCGGCAGCTCGGCGAGATCGAGAACGACACCCTGGTGATCCACTCGATCGACGACGAGACCTCCAGCCCGCGCAACCCGAACACCATCATCGAGCGGATCGGCGCGAGCTTCCTGCGCACCATCTGGCTCGACGATTCGTATCACATGATCACTTCCGACAACGAACGGGAAATCGTCGCGCGCGAGACCGCGCTGTTCCTGCGCGAGAGCGAGATTGCGCACGGCGCCGGCGCGGGGGCGCCGCCGGTCGTGTCGAAAGCGCTCGCGCGGCGGCTGCGCCAGCTCGCGGCGGTGGCCCGCAAGACCAAATGAAGCCAGTCCTTTCCCGCTCCATGCCGGGCGCCGCGAGCCGCGCCGCTACCATCACCGTGGCCGCCGCGCTCGCCTGCGCGGCGCCGCTCGCCCAGGCCGATACCGATGCCGAATCCGGCAGCGGCGCGACGGCCGTCGCCGGCACCGCGGCGAGCGGCGCCTCGCCCTGGAAGATCACGATCGGCCCGGGCGTCTACGTGGCGCCGCAGTATCCGGGCTCGCGCCACCTGAAGGCCTATCCGTTCCCCGCGCTCGACATCTCCTACCGCGACCGCTTCTTCTCGCAGGGCCCCGACGTGCTGGGCTGGAACGTGCTGTCCAGCGGCGACACCTACCACCTCGGGATGGCCGTCAGCTTCGATTTCCAGTCGCGCGACGCGAAGGACGACGCGCGCCTGCGCGGGCTGCCCGACGTGCACGACGGCCCCAAGCTCAAGCTGTTCGCCGACTACACGATCTGGGCCTTCACCGGCGCGCTGGCCGTCTATCGCGACGTGCTCGGCTACGGGCAGGGCACCACCGCCAGCGCCGATCTCTATGCCTCGCTGCCGCTCAATGGCTGGCTGTTCTCGATCGGGCCGGGCCTGACCTGGGCCAACGGCGCCTACACGCGCACCCTGTTCGGCATCTCGCCGGCCGAGAGCGCGGCTTCCGGCCTGCCGTCCTACGGCACCGGCTCGGGCGTGCGCGACGTGCACCTGAACTTCTATATGACGCACGATTTCTCGCGTCACTGGGTCGGCACCCTCAATTCGACGCTCGGGCGCCTGCAGCGCTTCGCGGCCTCCAGCCCGATCACCGAGCGCCGCACCGAGTGGACCACCTTCGCCTCGCTCGGCTACCGGTTCTGAGGCGGCGCGCGCCGCGCCCGGCAGGCGCGGCGATTCGCCGGTAGCATGTGGCCCTGGCGGCAGCGCGTCCGCCATCCCCGGCCACCACCTGATCCCCGCGATGAACGACTCCCTTTCCCTTGGCCGCCTGCTCGCGCAGGCGAACGCGAACCACCAGCCGATCGAGGCGCTGCCCGCGGCCCTGCAGCCGGCCGATGCCGATGCCGCCTACGCGGCGCAGCACGAGCTGATCGCCGCGCTCGGCGGCGGGATCGGCGGCTGGAAGGTCGGCGCCAAGTCGCCCGATGCGCCGCCCGCGGCCGCGCCGCTGCCGACGCACGGCGTGATGCATGGCGATACCGCCGTCTATACCGCCGACGCACGGCGGCCCTTCGGGCTCGAACTCGAGATCGCGTTTCGCCTGGGCCGCGTGTTCGAGCCGAGCGAGACCGCCTATGGCGAGGCCGAGGTGGCGGCGGCGATCGCCTCGGTGGGCGCGACCATCGAGGTGGTGGCGAGCCGCTTCGCCCGCTTTCCCGACGTCGAGCGCCTCGCCCAGCTCGCCGACCTGCTCAACCACGCCGCGCTCGCGGCCGGCGAATTCGTCCCGTATCGCGAGGACCTGCCGTTCCTCGCGCCCTCGCTGTCCTTCACCTTCAACGGCCAATCGCTGTTCTCGGGCACGCCGGGCAACCCGGCGGGCGATCCGCGCCGGCTGCTGGCCTGGCTGGTCAATCACGCGACCGTCGCGCGGCGCGTGGCGCTCACGCCGGACCAGGTGATCACGGCCGGTACCTATGTCGGCATGGTGCAGGTGGCCGGCAGCGGCGTGGCGGTCGGCCAGATCGCCGGCCTGCCGCCCGTGACGCTGACGATTGCCTGAACGCCGCTTGACCACCGTCTGAACGTCGCCTGAACGCGCCCGGATCTCGTCCGGGTTCGCGTTGTCGATCGCCGGCGGCGCTCCCGCCCGGCGCGGCCGGCGATCCAGCCGGGGCGGCGGGACGACCGTGTGTCCAGCCGCTATCGCATCGCCTCGATAAGCATTGCAGCAATCGGGATTTGGCTTGCGGGCCGCCTTGATTACCATCGGCGCTCCGGCCGCGCGCCCTGGTTCGCGGCCGCCGATCAACCGCACTGCGCGAACCCCGGACACCTGACGATGCGACACGGCCACCCGATCCCCCCCAACCACGACAGCACGGCGGACCTGCCGGACGACGGCGCGCGCCGCCGCGACTGGCTCAAGGCGGCGGCCGCCGCCGCGCTCGCGCTGGCACGTCCGGCGGGGCTGGCCGGCGCCGGCCTGGCGGCGCTCGGCGCGAGCGGCGCGGCGCTCGCGGCCGGCGAGACCACGCTGCGGATCGGCTACCAGAAGTACGGCAATTTCGTGGTGCTGAAGGCGCGCGGCACGCTCGAGAAGCGGCTCGCGCCGCTCGGCGTGACGGTGCGCTGGATCGAGTTCCCGGGCGGCCCGCAGTTGCTGGAGGGGCTGGCGGCCGGCGCCGTCGATATCGGCACGGTCGGCGAGACGCCGCCGATCTTCGCGCAGGCCGGCAAGGTGGACTTCGTCTATATCGGCGCCGAGCCGCCCGCGCCGAAAGGCGAGGCGATCGTGGTGCCGCACGATTCGCCGATCCGCTCGGTGGCCGAGCTGCGCGGCAAGAAGGTGGCGCTCAATCGCGGCTCGAACGTCCACTACCTGCTGGTCAAGGCGCTGCAGGAGGCGAAGCTCGACTATCGCGAGATCCAGCCCGTCTACCTGGCCCCGGCCGACGGGCGCGCGGCCTTCGAGCAGCGCGCCATCGACGCCTGGGTGATCTGGGACCCTTACCTGGCCGCGGTCGAGCGCCAGACCGGCGCGCGCACGCTGCGCAACGGCGAGGGCATCGTCAGGAACACGCAGTACTACCTGGCGAGCCGCGCCTTCGCCGGCGCGCATCCCGAGCTGGTGCGCGCGGTGCTGGCCGAGATCGACGCCACCGACGCCTGGGCGCGCGACCACGTGCCCGAGGTGGCCGCCCAGCTCTCGCCGCTGGTCGGGCTCGATGCGCCGACGCTGGAACTCGCGCTGGGGCGGGCCACGTACCACGTCGAGCCGGTCGGCGACGCGACGCTGGCCTACCAGCAGCAGATCGCCGATGCCTTCACGGCGCTGAAGCTGATTCCGGGCAAGCTCGACGTCACGCAGGCGCGCTGGGCGGGGCACTGAAGCGAACCGGGCCGCGCCCTCCTTGGCGGGAGGCGGCCCGGCATGCAAGCGCGCCGCCTCAGGCGCTCAAGCTCCCACCGCCACCGCGCGACGCGCCGCGAAATCCCAGCGCAGCGCCTGCCGCGTGTCGACGCGCGCCGGCAGCAGGCCCGCCTTCAGGAAGGTATCGGCGATCTTCTGCTGCTCGCGGAAGTGGGCGGCGGTCACGGCGCGCACCGCGTAGCTGCGCCGCGCGTTGGCGCGCTCGATGGTGGCCGCGTCGAGCCCCCAGATCGGCGCCAGCACGGCCGCGCCTTGGTCCGGATGCGCGCGCAGCCAGTCGCCGGCCTGCACCAGCGCGTCGAACACCGCCTGCAGCACGGCCGGATGCGCGGCCGCGTAGTCGCTGGCCGCGAGGTAGTAGCGCTGGTACGAGGCCAGCCCCGTGCCGTCGGCCAGCACCTTGACCTCGGGGCGACGATCGACCGAGGCCACGTAGGGATCCCAGGTGATCCAGGCGCCGACGCTGCCGCGCTCGAAGGCGGCGCGCCCGTCGGCGGGCGTCAGGTAGTGCACCGAGACGTCGGCGGGCGCCAGGCCCGCCTTGGCCAGCGCGGCGAGCAGCAGGTAATGGCTGCCGGCCGCCTTGGTGGTGGCGATGTCCTTGCCCTTCAGGGCGGCCAGCGTGTCGATGCCGCTGTCGCGCTTGACCAGGATCGCCTGCGCCGAGGGCGAGGGCGCTTCCTGGGCGAGGTAGACGAAGCGGGCCTGCGCGGCCTGGGCGAACACTGGCACGGTATCGGCCACGTCGGCGCTGAAGTCGACGGCGCCGACGTTGAGCGCCTCGGTCAAGGGCAGGCCGCTGGCGAACTCGTGCCATTCGACGCGCGTGTTCAGCGGCGCGAGCGCCTTCTCCAGCGTGCCGCGCGCCTTGAGCAGCGTGATCAGCGTCGAGGATTTCTGGTAGCCGATGCGCAGCACGCCGGGCGCGCCCTGCGCCCGCGCGAGCGGGCCGGCGGCGGCCAGCGTCAGGGCCAGCAGGGAACGGGAGAAGGCGCGGCGCGTGAGTCGGGACATGAAGCGGATTCCTGGAGACGGGAGACGGTAGGCAATCCGCTAACGTACCGGTTTCGCCTGCTGCAGCGAACCGATCATTTCAGCTATCGATCCGAGCGCCAGGACTATCTCGCGCGGCGTTGCGCGGCGCGAGCGCCGGCGCTTCAGATCTCGACCTGGAAGCCCTTCCAGCGATGCATGCGCTCGCGCAGGTCGAACACCTCGCCGTCGGCGGCGAAGGTGCCGTCGCCGCGATGGTGGAGCACGCGACGCTCCTCGCGCGCGTCGTTGACGGCGGCGGCCACCGCGCGCAGCACGAACAGGTCGTGGCGCTCGGCCAGCGTGTCGTCCTCGATCACGCATTCGATGTTGTAGAGGCAGTCGGCCAGGCGCGGCGCCGCCACCTGCTTCGAGGGCGCGGTGGCCAGGCCGAAGCGCTCGAACTTGTCGAGCTCGGCGCCGCTGCAGTTGCCGATCTCCACCAGGGTCGCGGCCCAGTCGGCGCCCGGCACCGCCAGCACGCATTCGCCGGTTTCGCGCAGCGCCGCGTGGCTGTGGTCCCAGGGGCCGATGATCGCGCCCACCAGCGGCGGCGAGTGGCGCATCACCATGTGGAAACCCATCGTCATCACGTTCGCGCGCCGGCCGTCGTGGGTGACGACCAGCACCACCGGGCCGGATTCGAGCAGGCGATAGGTCTTCGAGGGATCGATGTCGCGCAGGGCGGGTTTTCGCATGGAAGTCTCCGAAAACGAGGGGCGCCGCGCGGCTGGCGCGCGGCGTGTCGCGGGATGCCGCCTCAGCGTGCCGCGCGCAGCCGTCCGGCGTCCTGCAGCGGCGTGAGCCCGAACTGCCGCTTGTACTCGCGATGGAACTGCGAGAGGTTGTCGTAGCCGACCGAGGCGGCCACCACGCCGAGATCGCGCGAGCGGCGCAGCAGCAGGCTGCGTGCCTCGTAGAGCCGCAGCCGCTTCTGATATTGCAGCGGGCTCATGGCGGTGGCTTCCTTGAAGTGGTGATGCAGCGAGGACACGCTCATGTTGGCGTGGCGCGCGAGATCGTCGATGCGCATCGGCTCGGCGAAATGCGCCTGGATCCACTCCACCGCGCGCGTGATGCGCGAGGCGCGGCTGTCGGCCACCAGCAACTGGCGCAGCCGGCCGCCCTGCGGGCTCGTCAGCAGCCGGTAGAGGATCTCGCGCTCGATCATCGGCGCCAGCACCTCGATGTCGCGCGGCGTGTCGAGCAGGGCCGCCAGGCGCAGCGCCGCGTCCACCAGCTCCAGCGACAGCGCGCCCACCGAGATGCCGATTCCCGCCGGCGCCTCGTCGGGCGGCGGCAGCTCGCGCGAGGCCAGCAGCTCGGCGGCCTGTTTCAGGTCCAGCTCGAGCATGAAGCAGAGATAGGGCGCCGCCGCGCTGGCCGTGGTCACGCGGCCCGTGATCGGGATGTCGATCGCGGTGACCACGGCGCGTTCGCTGTCGTAGTCGTAGCGCGTGTCGCTGGCGGTGATGGTTTTCGCGCCCTGCAGCGCGAAGATCAGCGCGACCTTGCTGAAGCCGTATTCGTCGGCGGTCGGCGCGGAGTAGCGGTGGAAGCTCAGCGACGGCAGCGCCGTCGGGTGGCGGCCGTCGATCGGCGTGAAGCGGCTGGCGATGGCGCGCAGCCGCGCCATCAGGGCGGCGCGCGAGGCGGCGGGGTCGAAGGCGGGGGGCGGCGCGGCGTCCATATCGTCGGCGGTTCGGAGCGAGGGCAGGGGCTTGCGGCGATTATCGCGCCGGCGCGTGGATCGGCAAATGGGGCGCGACGCGGATCCGGAGAATCGTGCACTGATCGCGGAGCATCGTGGAGTTGGGAGCGATCGGGGCCGGGTCGGGAGGGCGCTTGGTGGCTGCGGTCGTGGTCAGGGCTCGTGAGGCTTGGTGGCCTTGTTGGCGGCACTGGCTGCGTCGGCTGAATCGGCGACATCGGCGACATCGGCGACATCGGCGACATCGGCAACATCGGCAACATCGGCAACATCGGCAACATCGGCAACATCGGCAACATCGGCAACATCGGCAGCGCCGCCCGCCGCCCGGCACCTACCGGCGATGGTACATTGGAGCGTTCGCGACTTCGCCGCCACGGCCGGCTCCAGCATGACAGCTTCGATCCTTCCGCCGGGCGGCTGCGCCGGCGAGGCGGCCCCGGCCATCGCGCGCAAGACCGAGGTGCGCATCTGGCAGGCGCCCGAGCTGGCCGCCGAACTGCTGCGCGGCGATTTCCACGACTTCTCCTACGACGTCCACACCCACGACACGGCCTGTTTCGCCCTGATCACCTCGGGCGCGATCCGCATCCGCATGCGCGGCAGCGAGTTCGTGGCCCGCCAGGGCGACCTCTACGCGATCGACGCCGACGAGCCGCACGCGGGTGGCCCCGTCGATCCGGGCGGCTGGCGCCAGCGCACCGTCTATGTGCGCACCGAGCACCTGCGCTCGCTGCTGTCCGATGGCGAGGCGCGCGGCGGCGCGGCGATCCGCGGGCCGATCATCGGCGATGCGCGGCTCAACGCGCTGTTCTATCGGGTCCACCAGGAATCGGAGTCGCAGGGCGACGCGCTGCGGCGCGAGGAGCGTTACCTGCGCTTCGTCGCGCGGCTGTTCGAGCGGCATGTGCATGAATCGCCGTCGCTGGCGGCACCGGGCGCCGAGCCGCGCGCGGTGCGTCTCGCGCGCGAATTCCTCGACGCGCGCCTGGACCAGCAGGTCCATCTCGAGGAGATCGCCGGCGCGGCCGGCTTGCCGGTGTTTCGCCTGTTCCGCGCCTTCGAGCGCCATCTCGGCATGACGCCGCATGCCTATCAGCGCCAGGCGCGGGTGCGCGCGGCGATCGCGCTGATCCGGCTCGGGCGGCCGCTCGGCGAGGTGGCCGCGGCCAGCGGCTTCGCCGACCAGGCGCACCTGACGCGCTCGTTCCGCCGCATGATGGGCGTCACGCCGGGCGTGTTCCGCGACGCCACGCGCGCTCGGGCGCCGCGCGCCTGAGGCTCGGCGGCGCCGGTCGCTGTCGATTCAAGGTCCGGCGCGATTCCCGATCCGGCGCCCGAGCCACCATCATGCGGTTTCAGCCTGTCTCACTTCAACAAGCCGAGATTCGAGACGATCTTGCCGATCGCCTTGCGCGGGCCCACCAGCGCCACGCCGAGATAGGCGAGCTCGGCGGTGGTCACCTGCGCGACCGCGTCGCGAAACGCCGAATAGTCGGTGGTCTGCTGGCCCTGCACCGGGAAGTCGACCACCTCGCAGCCGGCCGCCACCGCCTTGTCGCGGATCGACGGCAACCGGGCCGCCTCGGCCGAGAGCACGGCGATGCCGATCGGGATCAGGCCCGGATGCGAGACGCCGTCGGCGTCGACCAGCGGCGGCCCGACCAGGGCCGGCTGGCGCTGGCCGAGGGTCAGCGCCAGCACGGCCGCGGCATTGGCGGCGCGCCCGGGCGGCAACTGGTTGTCGACCACGATCACGCAGCGTTCGGCGACCGGCGCCGCGCTGTGCTCGGGAATCACTGGGTTCATGCGGAAATCCTCCTGGAAAGCGATGAGGACCGCATTATTCGATCGCGCGCGGCGGGTGTCTTGAACGCTATTGCAGGGCAGCCGGCGTTTTTCGTTTCGTAAGAAATTTTGGATTCACTCAGCAGAACCTTAAGAAAATATTGCGTAATAAAGTAATATTTATGATTAATTGCAACGTTTGCGATCGTCGCGTAAGATTCAACGCAGACCAAAAATCTTATAAACGTCGAATCCGAGGCTCGAAGTGATCCCATTGTATTGCCGTATGCATCGAATTCCCGATGCGCCGTTTCGGTTTCGTGAAAAACGGTAGTTGGCAAGGATCATCTCGATGTGAAGTGATGGGCCCAGCTCAATCCTCCGATATCGGAATTTCATGTGGCCGCTTTCGTTGCTTCGGCGAAAGTCGGAATGCGGTATTGGTTTTTATTCTCGTTGACGCTTGCATTCTTCCGGCGCTCGGGCATGGGTATGGGCCGATGCCTTGCCCCATTGCTTGAGATTTGCAGACAGCGCACGACGGAACATACCGGCATTCATAAGCCGAAATCGAATCCCGTAAAGGTAGTGCCATGAATACGTTCCAAGAGGCTCAACCGGCTGTCGCATTAAGGCGACCCGGGGCCGTTCCCGGTTCGCATGCGCGAGCCGCGCTCTGTTATTGGCTTACCGGGCTGCCCGGCGCGGGCAAGACCACTTTGGCCCGTGCCTTTGCCGCACAGTTGCGAGGGCGGCATCGCGACGCGCTCGTGCTGGATGGCGACGAACTGCGTGCTCGTCTGAATTGCGATCTGGGTTTCGATCGCGCCGGCCGTGCCGAAAGCGTACGCCGTACCGCCGAAATTGCTCGCGTGGCGGTGGATGCCGGCCTGGTGGTGCTGGTATCGCTGGTGTCGCCGTTTGAAGAGGATCGGCGGCAAGCCGCCGAGATTGTAGGTGCCGATCGTTTCGTCGAGGTGTTTGTGGACGCCTCGCTCGACAGCTGCATGCAGCGTGATCCGAAAGGCATGTACCTGAAGGCACGCGCGGGTCTGATTCCAGGCTTCACCGGCATTTCCGCTCCCTATGAACGTCCAGTCTCGCCCGGTTTGCATATTGTCACCGATCAGAGCACTTGCGCGGATGGCGTTGATCGCCTGATGCGTCATTTCGAGCTTCGGCGCCCCGGGTGATCGCGGCCCCGGCGTCGTTCGCACGCCGAACGCGATATTTCGCGGCGTAACGGCGGGGCATCGAACCGTGCCCTGTCGATCGGTATTCATGCCGAATCGCATAGACGCGGCCTCTGGTCATCGCCGTCGCCGCATTTCCATGCAGTGTCTTGCCATTTTTCGATCATGTTCATTCTCTTTGGGTCCCCTCGCTCTGGCACTACGCTCTTCAAGGAGGCGCTCAATCTCCACAGCGGGATCTTCATTCCCAATCAAACCACCTTCATCAGTCCGATCGCCCATGTGCTCGGCTGCATCAGCGACTGGGCGGTCGCGCGCCGGCTGATCGTCGAGATTATTACTTCGGCCGACGATTTCATCGAAGTTCTGCAGCCTTATATTTCGGCAGCGGAGGTCGAGGCCGTCGTCACCGGCGCCGAACCGACCCTTGCCGGGGTGCTGAGCGCGATCTACGCGCGGATGGCGCACAACACCGGCCGCTGCATCGGCGGGGACAAGACTCCCGACGATCTGCTTTCGATCCGCAAGCTCGAGCAGGTCGGCCTGCTCGACAGCGATCTGCGTTTCCTCCATATCGTGCGCGATGTGCGCGGTGCCTTGTCTTCGCTGAAGCATGTCAGTTGGGCACCGACCGGAATCGAGGAGTATTTCCCGCGGCTTTGGAACTACACGAACCTTCATCTGTACAAGACCATGCACGCGCGGGACAACTACCTGCTGATTCGCTACGAGGATCTGGTCGACGACCCGCGGCGCGTGCTCGGTCAAGCCAGCGAGTTCCTTGGTCTGCCGTTCGAGGAAGCGATGCTCGACAGCACGAATCGCGCTCCGGCGCTGCGCTACGACCAAAGCCACTTGAATCTCTCTCGCCCGTTCCTGGCGGAGCGGGCCAACTCATGGAAGCATGAATTGCCCGCCGATTTTCAGTCGCATTGCGAAAACACCGCTCACGAGGCCTTGCAGGAATTCGGCTACCTCTGACGGCGAGCCAACGCGGCACGGCGCCGACCGTAATCGGCCGGCGCTGGTTGGCCGACTCGTTTCCGGTCGGCCGTCGAAGCCGTTGGCTTGGCGCTTCCTCGCGTCAGGCCACCCACAGCTGCCACAGCAAGGCCACATTGAGCGCGAGGATCAGCGCCGTGCTGGCCCAGGTCGCGGCGAGCACCCAGCCGCGGATGCGCCAGCGCCCCATCAGCGCCGGGCTGGCGGCGAACAGCACCAGCGGAATCACCGCCAGCGGCAGTTGCAGGCTCAGCACCACCTGGCTGGCCACCAGCAACTGCGCCGAACCGTGGTCGCCGAACGCGATCACCGCCACCAGCGCCGGGCCGATCGCCAGCGCGCGGGTCAGCAGGGCGCGCCGGGTCGGCCCGATGCGCAGCTTCAGGAAGCCCTCCATCACGATCTGCCCGGCGAGCGTGCCGGTCACCGTCGAATTGAGCCCGCAGGCCAGCAGCGCCGCGGCGAACAGCAGGCTGGCCCAGTCGGTGCCGACCAGCGGCGCGAGCAGGCGATGCGCGTCGGCCAGGTCGTCCACGTCGGTATGGCCGCTGGCATGGAACACCGCAGCGGCCACGATCAGCAAGGCCGCGTTGACCAGGAAGGCGAAACCGAGCGAGCCGAAGGTGTCGTAGCTGACGCCGCGCATGGTGTCGGCGATCGCCGCGTCGCGGTCCTCGCCGGCCGGCACGTGGCGCTTGACCAGGGCCGAATGCAGGTAGAGGTTGTGCGGCATCACGGTGGCGCCGACGATGCCGGCCGCCAGCCAGACCATGCCGGCGTTGCGCACCAGCTCGGTGGACGGCACGAAGCCGCCCAGCACGCCGAGCCAGTCGGGCCGCGCCAGCGCGAGCTCGGCCACGAAGCTCAGCGCGACGAACAGGATCAGCGCGGCCACGCAGATTTCCAGCGTGCGATGGCCGCGCCGCTGCAGCGCCAGCATCGCGAAGGTGCCCACCGCCGAGAGCAGCACGCCGGTCAGCAGCGGTACGTGCAGCAGCAATTGCAGCGCCACCGCGCAGCCCACCACCTCGGCGACGTCGCAGGCGATGATGGCCGCCTCGGTGGCCAGCCACAGCAGCACCGTGGCGCGCCGCGACAGCCGCTCGCGGCACAGCTCGGCCAGGTCGCGCCCGGTCACCACGCCCACGCGCGCCGTCACCCATTGCAGCAGCATCGCGATCAGGCTGGCCAGCGCGACCACGCTCAGCAGCCGGTAGCCGAACTGCGCGCCGCCGGCCAGCGCCGTGGCCCAGTTGCCGGGATCCATGTAGCCGACCGCCACCAGCGCGCCGGCACCGGCGAAACGGGTCCAGGGCGTGGGCGGGCGGAACTGGCCGGCTGGCGAGGGAAGGGAGGGGATCATCGGATCGGGCATCGGTCGCGGTCCTGCTGCTGAGCAAAGGATAGGCGGGAAAGGCGATTCACATCGGACATGTCAGACTCACATTCACGAATGATAATTATTCTCATTCGTGTTTGGCAATTAAAAATGGAGATAAAACCCATAGCGGGCTGTCCTGGTAAACGGGGGCGGGTCGCTCGGGCCCGTGGCAAGGGCAGCGAGCCGCCGCACGCGGGAAACGGCCGGGGCAGCCGGCCGATGTGGCGCCGAAGCCATGCCGAACCGGCCACGCAAGGCGCGAGCCCGCTCGCGAAGCGCCGTGGTGCCGGCCGCAAGCCGCGCGGGGCGCGGCATACGTGGCGCCCGAGGGCGTGATAAGGTCCCGGTTTCGCCGGCCCGCCGGCCCCGAGTCAAGCGGAAACCGTCGATACGATGCGCATTTTTTCCCTGTCCGATATCCACGTCGATTTCGAAGGCAATGCCGAATGGGTGGCGTCGCTGTCGCGCAGCGAGTACCAGCGCGACGTGCTGATCCTGGCCGGCGACGTATCCGATTCGCTGGAGCGGCTGGAGCGCTGCCTGAGTACCTTCGCGAGCTGCTTCCGGCGCGTGTTCTTCGTGCCGGGCAACCACGAGCTGTGGGTGATGCGCGACCCGCCGGGCACCACTTCGCTCGACAAGTTCGAGCAGGTGCGGCGGGTGGCCGAGGCGAGCGGCGCGACGCTGCGCGCCGAGCTGGTGGACGGCGTGGCGATCGTGCCGCTGCTGGGCTGGTACGACGAATCCTTCGGCGTGCCCGGCCGGGAGCTGCGCGATGCCTGGATGGACTTCCATGCCTGCCGCTGGCCGCAGGGCTGGACCAGCCGGCATGTCGCCGAGTATTTCACCGGCCTCAATGTGCTCGACGACCTGCCGCGCGGCCGGCCGACCATCAGCTTCTCGCATTTCCTGCCGCGCATCGACGTGATGCCGGCCTATATCCCCGCCTCGCGGCGCATGCTCTATCCGGTGCTCGGCAGCAGCCTGATCGAGGCGCAGGTGCGCCGGATCCGTCCCGACCTGCATCTCTACGGGCACAGCCACGTCAACCGCGAGGTGGTGCTCGACGGCATCCGCTACCTCAACAACGCGTTCGGCTACCCGCACGAGGAGCGCATCACCAAGAAGGCGCTGCACTGCGTCTACCAGGCCGACTGAAGCCGCTCCGAGCTGCTTCGGGCCACCTGCGACAGGTTCGACGAGACGGTTCCGAAAAATAATCGTGTAACCGTCAAAATATCACTTGAAAAGTTACATCGCATCGCTAGAATGAGCGCTGTCGATGGCGCACGGCATGCGCGCGGAGCGATCCGCGGCACCCATGGCGCAATCGAGCAGGACGGCCGCAAGCGCCGGGCACGCATCGCATTCGTCAGGATTGCGAAGCGAAGATTCGTGCCCGGCGCCGCGCGATCCGTCCCGCATCCATCAAACCGAGAGACGGACGGAGGACAGCGAGATGAACGGCAACAACACGGAGCAGGCAGGCAAGGCGGCGCGAGTGGCGATCGTGACGGGGGCGAGCCGCGGCATCGGCCGCGCCACGGCGCTTCGTCTCGCCCGCGATTTCGATGCGCTGGTGCTGGTCGCGCGCAGCGGCGAGCTGCTCGAGGGCACCGCCGAGGCGGTGCGCGCGGCGGGCAGCCAGGCGCTCGCGCTCGACCTGGACCTGCGCGAGCCCGATGCGGCGGCGCAGGCGGTGGCGCGCACCTTGGCGGCCTTCGGGCGCATCGACGCGCTGCTCAATATCGCCGGCGCGGTGCCGCAGATCGACGTGCTCGAGATGACCGACGCGCAATGGGACGATGGTTTCGCACTGAAGCTGCATGGCGCGCGGCGTCTCACGGTGCATGCCTGGGAGGCGCTGAAGGCGAGCGGCGGCTCGGTGATCTTCACCTCCGGCAACTCGGCGCAGGCGCCGAAATCGGCCTTCGCGGCGGTGGCTACCGTCAACGCGGCGATCGTCGCGCTCGCCAAGGCCTTCGCTGAGCGCGGCGTGGGCGACGGCGTGCAGGTCAACAGCGTGCTACCGGGGCCGGTGATGACCGACCGGCGCCGTTCCTACCTGGAGAAATACGCGCCCGCGCATGGCATGAGCGTGGAGCAGGCGATCGAGCAATTTCCGCAGCAGGCCGGCATCACGCGCTACGGCACGCCCGAGGACATCGCCGAGCTGTTCGCCTTCGTGCTGTCGCCGGCCGGGCGCTGGATGGTGGGCTCGACGCTGCGTATGGACGGCGGCGAGATCAAGGCCGTTTGAGGCCGCTCGAGGCCGCTGGCCGTCGCGACGGCCAGCGGCGCGCATAGCTGCTATGCGCGCCGCTTCATGGCTCGCCGCGTGTTCGCCGTCGATACTGTCGCGGCGGCCCGGCGGGCATGGCGCGCGACGGCGCCGGACGTACCGAACACGATAACCAACCCAAAGTGATTCCCATGCGTGGCGACAGACAGACGACGGAACAGATGGCGGGGCGCGGCGGCGCCGGCTCCGCGCAGGAGGCGAGGACCGCGGCGGCGCTCGCCCGGGCAGGCGCGGCAAGCGCGCCGGCCGCACCCGCGAAACCCGGCCTGGCCGGCGAGTGGCCGCTGATCGTCGCGATCGTGCTGGTGGCGATCAACCTGCGGCCCGGCATCGTGTCGATGGGGCCGCTGCTGCCGCAGATCCAGCAGACCTTCGCGATCTCGCATGCCACCGCCTCGCTGATGACGGCGATCCCCGACCTGTTGATGGGCCTGCTCGCGCTGCCCACGCCGTGGCTGGCGCGCCGCTTCGGCCGCAACGCGGTGCTGATGGGCGCGTTGCTGCTGCTCTCGCTGGCGACCGTGGCGCGCGCCTTCGCGCCGAACACCTTCGGCCTGCTGGCGGCCACGGTCGGCGTGGGCGCCGGCATCGCGATCGCCGGCGCGCTGTTCGGCGGCCTGATCAAGGCGAAATTCCCGAGCCGCGTGGCGCTGCTGATGGGCATCTATGCCACCGCGCTGTCGTTCGGCAGCACGCTCGCGGCGGCCGCCACCGGCTTCGTGGCCAGCCATTCGGCGTTCGGCTGGCGCCTCGGCGCGGGCGTGTGGGGCGTGCTCGGCATCGTGGCGATCCTCGGCGCGCGCATGGTGGCGCGCTCCGATGCGGGCGCCGCGCCTGCCGCCGCGGCACCGGCACGAGCCGCGGTCCGGCTGCCGTTGCGCGATCCCAAGGCCTGGCTGGTGGCCCTCTACTTCGCCTGCGACAACCTGCTGTTCTACGCGCTGCTGTCCTGGCTGCCGCCTTCGTATCACGAGCACGGCCTGTCGCCCGAGCGCGCCGGGCTGGTGCTGGCCACCTTCATGGCGGTGTTCACGGTCGCCAACCCGGTGATCGGTTCGCTGAGCCGCCATCACGACCGGCGCGGCTGGCTGCTGCTGTGCGCGGCGCTGGCGGTGGCCGGGCTGGCCGGCATCGCCTGGGCGCCGATGCAGCTCACCACGCTGTGGGTGGCCCTGTCCGCCTGCGGGCTGGCCGGCGGCTTCACGCTCGGCATGGCGCTGCCGCTCGACAACACGCACAGCGCCGAGGAAGCGAACACCTGGAACGCCTTCTCGCTGCTGGTCGGCTACCTGATCGCCGCCTGCGGCCCGTTCGCGGTCGGCCTGCTGCGCGACCTGACCGGCAGCTTCGACGTGCCGATGGCCTGCCTGGTCGGCGTGGGCCTGGCCATGGCGCTGCTCTCGCCGTTCCTGAAGCCGCGCGAGTTGCGCGCCGGCGCCTCGCACTGAAGCCAGGCGATCGCGCGGCGCCGGTCGCCCGCCGCGCGAAACCGTTGCATCCGCAACCGCTTCCGCGCATCCCGCTCATTGCCGCGCGTGCCGGCCGATAGCCCCGTTTCCCGCCCGTTCGGGCATCCCTGTCGATTGCCTCCAGACCTGCAATAATCCGAGCGCGTTCGGCGCGCCGGTGCCGGCGCGCGCGCCGCTACCGATCCGGTTTTCGTGTCAGGCAGGGTTCATGAAGGGCAATATCGACCATCCGCTGCGGCTGTTCCTCGAGATCGCGAACCGCGGGTCGCTGTCGGCCGCGGCCGAGGCGCTGTCGCTGTCGCAATCGGGATTGAGCCGGCAACTGGCCGCGCTCGAGCGCCATGTCGGGCAGCCGCTGTTCGTGCGGCACGGCCGAGGCGTCGAGCCGACCGACGCGGGGCGCCGCCTGCTCGAAGCCGCGCGGCCGGCCTACCAGGCGATCGACGATGCGGTGATGCAGTTGCGCGAGCGCCACGGGCTGACCGCCGGCAACCTCAATGTCGCCACCGTGCACACGCTCGGCCACGACTTCGTCTCGGAGATCGTCGCGCGCTTCATGCGGCAGCGTCCCGACGCCAGCGTCTCGCTGCTGGAGCGCAGCTCGCCGGGCGTGGCGGAAATGGTGGAGGGCGGCGGCGCCGAGATCGGTTTCGTCTACGACGCGGCGGTGGCCTCCGACCTGCTCGAGATCACGCCGCTGTTCGACGAGGAGATGGGTTTCGTGGTGCACCAGAGCTCGCGCTTCGCCTCGCTGGCGGCCATCACGCTCGACGCGCACACGCCGCCGCTGATCGTGTTCCCGCCCAGCTACGCGCTGCGCCGCATGCTGCACGGTCGCGCCTTCGATGCCAAGGTGGCCGCCGAGGTCGACTCGATGGACGCGATGCTGAAGCTGGTCTCGCTGACCAACGGCCAGTGCATCCTGCCGATGCGGATCCCGTCGCGCCTGCTCGGCGAATACGGGCTGACGCGAATCCCGATCGCCGCACCGGTGATGCGCCGGCGCATCGTCGCGGTGACGCGGCGCGAGCGGCCGCTGTCGGCACTGGCCGCGCTGCTGCTGGCGATCGCGCGCGAGCTGGCGGCCGCGGCCTGAGCGAGCCGGCTTGAGCGCGTCCACTCAAGCTCACCGGCTCAAGCTCACCGGCTCAAGCGCGTCGGCTCAAGCGCGCCGGGTTCAGCGGGTGCCGGCCGGCTCGGCGTCGGCCGACACG
>NZ_VWWC01000118.1:0-23655 GCF_011753175.1 Burkholderia sp. Cy-637
TCTGATTCCGCCGTTGCGTTCGATCGCGCGGGCCCGCGCCCGCCGCCGAGACCTGCCTGGCCCGAGCCGGCCGCCTCGTCCCGAGCCAGCGCGCCCCGTCGCGCGATCGTCCGTTCCTTCGATCTCCTGATATTCGTGGCGAGACCACCATGTTCAAGCGTTTGACCGCCTTACCGCTGCGCGCCTCGCGCGGCGCCGCCACGCTCGCGCTGGTCTGCGCGGCGCTGGCCGGCACGGCCGCCCTGAGCGGCTGCCAGCAGGACCAGCCTTCGTTCAACAACCTCGACATCACCGGCAACACGCAGTTCGGCAAGGACTTCTCGCTGCCCGATACCGACGGCAAGCCGCGCAGCCTGGCCGACTATCGCGGCAAGGTGGTGGTGCTGCTGTTCGGCTATACGCACTGCCCCGACGTGTGCCCGACCACGCTGGCCGAGCTCGCGCAGTCGCTCAACCAGCTCGGCCCCGACGTCGCCAAGCGCGTGCAGGTGCTGTTCGTCAGCGTCGACCCGAAGCGCGACACCGACCAGGTCCTGTCGCAGTACGTGACCGCCTTCGATCCCTCGTTCCGCGCGCTGCGCCCGGCCAACGACGCGCAGTTGAAGCAGGTGACCAACGACTTCCGCATCACCTACGAGCAGGTGGCGGGCAGCAAGCCCGACAACTACTCGATGAACCACACGGCCGCGAGCGTGGTGTTCGACCCGAGCGGCAAGCTGCGCCTGTTCGCGCGCGACGGCCAGGGCACCCCGCCCTGGGTGCACGACCTGCCGCTGCTGCTCAAGGGCAGCGACGCCTGAGGCGCCGCCCCTCACGACATCACGCATCACTCATATTCCAAGGACATCCGAACCATGAAAACCGCCATCCGCCTGCTCGCCGCCGCCTCCCTCGCCGTCGCCGGCTCGACCGCCTTCGCCGCGCCCGACGCCCTGTCCGTCTCGAAGTGCTGGATCCGCGCGATGCCGGCCGGCATCCCTTCGGGCGGCTTCTTCGAAGTCGCCAACCGCGGCGACAAGCCGGTCCAGCTCACCGGCGTCGATTCCGACGCGTTCGGCATGGCCATGCTGCACCAGACCCAGAGCAACGGCAGCATGTCGAAGATGGTGATGGTCGACACCGCCACGGTGCCCGCCAAGGGCACCCTGTCGTTCGCGCCGGGCGGCTATCACGTGATGCTGGAAGAGCCCAGGCAGGCGCTCAAGATCGGCTCGACGATCCCGCTCACGCTGAACTTCGGCGACGGCGAGAAGCTCAGCGCGCAGTGCAAGGTCGAAAGCCCCAAGGCGATGTCGAAGTAAGCCGCCTTCCCTAGAACCCAACCGGAATCCCGCCATGAAGATTCGCCAGTTCGCGGCGCACGGCGCCGCCGCCCTGCTGCTCGCGGCCGTCGCGCCGCTCGCCTTCGCCCACGCGCATCCGAAGCAGCGCAGCCCCGAGGCCGGCGCCACCGTGCCGGCCGCCACCGCCAGCGTGTCGATCGACTTCGACGAGGGCCTGGAGCCGGCCTTCAGCTCGCTGAAGGTCAGCGACGCGGCCGGCGCCTCGGTCACGCGCGACAAGTCGAGCGTCAGCGGCAGCGACAAGAAGCACATGAGCGTCGATCTCGCCGCGCTCAAGCCGGGCGTCTACACGGTCAACTGGGTGGCGGTGGCCACCGACGGCCATCGCACGCAGGGCAGCTACAGCTTCACGGCGCAATAAGCGTCGCCCGGCTTAACCAGGCAACATCAGGCAACATCAGGCAGCACCCGCGGTACCTTTATAAAAAGCAGTAAAAAAAAGCAGTAACGACAAGCAGGGGACGGCCCGCGCGCAATCCATCGCGCGTGGGCCTCCTTCCCCGTGCGCTCCCGCATCCTCCCTCCCTCGGCACACTTTTTCGTCAGGCTCGTGACAGATCGCCCATCACGCGCGTCTTAACGAAACCTTGACATCGCGCCGCCTACACTGCGCGATGGAAAAACGAATCATTTCCATTTGACGACGCGGCACGACACTTCCCGCGCATCCGGCCGATCGCCTCGATCGCCTGCCGCTGCGCTCCCGATGGAACAGCCAGGACCTTGAAATCGCCACGATGGGCAGCGACGGCCGTTAGCGGCGATTTCGCGGCAAGCAAGCGCGCCACCCCGGCGCCGCGCCGCCCCTGGTGGCTGGCGCTGGTCGCGCTCGGCGCGCTGCTGGCGGGCCTGGCGGTGCTCAGCCTGCTGGTCGGCTCGCATGGCTTGCCGATCGCGCTCGCGCTGCGCTCCTTGTGGCACGCGCAAGGCGAGGCCTGGCCGACGATCCGCGACTACCGGCTGCCGCGCACCGAACTCGCGATCCTGGTGGGCGGCGCACTCGGCCTGGCCGGTTGCCTGGTCCAGACCCTCACGCGCAATCCCCTGGCCGGCCCCGGCATCCTCGGCGTCAACTCGGGCGCGGGGCTGTTCGTGGTGCTCGGCATCGGCGCCGGTGTGATCGCCCCGCTCGCGCAATTCGGCCTGGCCTTCGCCGGCGCCGCCGTGGTCGCCGGCCTGGTGTTCGCCTCGCGCCTGCTGTCGCGCTCGAGCGACCCGGTGCGGCTGCTGCTGACCGGCACCGCGCTCGGCGCCAGCCTCGAATCCACCACCGCCGGCCTGAGCCTGCTCCAGCCCAACAGCCTCGAACAGTTCCGGCTGTGGGCGGTCGGCTCGGTGGCGGATCGCGGCGAGGCCATGCTGCCGATCCTGGCCGCCTGCCTGCTCGCGGGCCTGGCCGCCAGCCTCGCGCTGGCGCGCCCGCTCGACGTGGTGGCGATGGGCGACGAACACGCGCTCGCGCTCGGCATCCATCGTGGGCGCCTGCTGATCGCCTGCGGCGCCGTGATCTCGATGCTGTGCGGCGCGGCCACCGCCGCCGCCGGCCCGATCGTGTTCGTCGGCCTGCTGGTGCCGCACCTGGCGCGGATGCTGGTGGGCATCGGCCTGCGCCGCGTGCTGCCGGCTTGCGCGCTGCTCGGCGCGGCGCTGCTGCTCGCGGCCGACATCCTCGGCCGCCTGCTGGTGCCGGGCAGCGAGATTCCGGCCGGCGCGGTATCGGCCGTGATCGGCGCGCCGCTGTTCTTCGTGCTGATGCGGCGCGCGAAGTTCGCGCCATGACACCCGCGCGACCGATGCCTCGCCGACTGCCTTCGATCGTGCTCGCGATCTTGCCAGCGATCCTGCTCGGACTCGCGCTGCTGGTCGCCACGCTCGCGGCCCAGCTCTGCCTCGGCCCGTTCGGCATCTCGCCCGGCGCGCTATGGCATGCGCTGCTCGATCCCGCCTCGCCCGACCGCTTCGCGGTGCTCACGCTCGGCCTGCCGCGCTACCTGCTCGGCGCGCTGGCCGGCATCGCGCTGGGCGCCTCGGGCGCGATCTTCCAGACCGTCACGCGCAACCCGCTGGCGAGCCCCGACGTGCTCGGCTTCGGCGCCGGCGCGGCCAGCGGCGCGATCCTCGCGCTGCGGCTCGGCGAGAGCCAGCCGGGTTTCACGGCAGGCATGGCGGTGGCCGGCGGGCTGCTGGCGGCGCTGGTGGTCTATGGGCTGGCCGGCGGGCTGCGCGCCTCGCCGCGCCGGCTGATCCTGAGCGGCATCATGATCTCGGCGCTGCTGGCGGCCGTGAACGGCTACCTGCTGCTCGACGCCGACGTGCAGGACACCCAGGTGGTGCTGGCCTGGCTGTCGGGCAGCCTCAATACCGCCGCCTGGCACGACCTGCCGGGCCTCACCGCGGCGCTGGCGGCCTTGATCGCGTTGTGCCTGCTGCGGCATCGCAGCTTCGGGCTGATCGAACTGGAGGACAGCCTGGTCACCACGCTCGGCGCGCGGCCGGGCCGGCAGCGCGCCGGTTGGATCGTCACCGGCGTGCTGCTGGTGGCCGCGGCAACCGCCGTCACCGGCCCGATCGCCTTCGTCGCGCTGGCCGCGCCGCATATCGCGCGCCGCCTGCACGGCGGACGCCTGGCCAACCCGCTGGCGCCGGCCCTGGTCGGCGCCGTGCTGGTGACGGGCTGCGACGCGGTGGCCGCCAACGCCCTGCCCATCCATCCGCCGGTGGGTATCGTCACGGGCGCGCTCGGCGGCCTGTACCTGCTCACGCTGCTGCTGCGCGCCGATCGCCCCGGCGCGCGCGGCAACGCGTTTTGAAAGGATCACGAATGATCGGCTCCGAACTTCTCCATGGCTCGCGCCTTCGCGCGATGCCGGCCGCCGGCGCACTGCGCCGCTTCCTCGGCCTGGCCGCCGCGACCACGCTGCTGCTCGCCGGATTCGGCACCGGCCGCGCGCAGGCCGAACCCACGCCCGCCTTCCCGGTCACCATCGCGCATCAATGGGGCTCGACGACCATCCCCCGCGCGCCGCAACGCGTGGTGGTGCTGGGCTGGAACGAGGCCGACGTGGTGCTCGCGCTGGGCGTCACGCCGGTGGCGATCCAGGACTGGCAGCAACTGGGGCTGAAGGACGGCCAGGTCAATCCCTGGTCGCAGGCGCTGGTGCACGGCACGGCGCCCGTGATCCTGCCGCGCGGCGACCTCGATTTCCGGCGCATCGCCGCGCTGCATCCGGACCTGATCCTCGACGTCAACGGCCGCGACAACAGCTCGCAAGCCAATTACGCGCTGCTGTCGCGGATCGCGCCGACCGTCGCCTCGCCGAAGGACGTGCGCGACAACAACCTGCCCTGGCAGCAGCAGGTGCGCATCGATGCGCTGGCGCTCGGCCGCGTGGCGGCCGGCGAACGGCTGATCGCCGATACCGAGGCCCGCATCGCCGCCGCGCGGCGCGCCCACCCGGAGTTCGCGGGCCGCAGCTTCAGCATCGACTGGGGCGTGCAGAACGGCTGGCATGCCTATGTGGAAGGCGATGTGCGCCCGCGACTGCTGGAGGATCTCGGCATGAAGCTGTCGCCGACGCTGAAGACGCTGCCCGCGCGCAACTACTACGCGGACCTGCCGATCGAGCGGACCTCGGCCATCGACGCCGACCTGGTGGTGCTGGTGGCCTTCGCGCGGCCGGCCGCCTCGCTGCTGGCCGAGCCGGCGGTGCAGGCGCTGGACGCGGCGCGCCGGCATCGCCTGGTGGTGCTCGACAACCAGCGCGACGCCGCGCTGCGCGCCGCCTTCGCCACCGGCTCGCCGACCAGCATCGACGCCACGCTCGACCAGTTGGTGCCGCGCATCGCCCGCGCGCTGGCCGGAGCCGGCCAATGAACGGCCGCGACCCGCAACAGACCGCCGCGCGCCGGGAAGCAGGCCTGCGCGCGGTCGACCTGAGCCTGCACTATCCCGGCGGCGCGCCGATCATCGCGCATCTCGACGTGGCGATCGCGCCGCACGCGTTCACCACCATCGTCGGGCCCAACGGCTGCGGGAAGTCGACCCTGCTGAAGGCGCTGAGCCGCGTGCTGAGCCCGCAGGGCGGCGCGGTGCTGCTGGACGGGCGCGAGGCCGCCGGCTACGCGCCGAAAGCCTATGCGCGCCAGGTCGGCTTCCTGCCGCAATCCTCGACGGCACCCGAGGGCATCACGGTCGCCGAGCTGGTGGCGCGCGGGCGCTATCCCCATCAATCGCTGCTGCAGTGGACCAGCGAGGCGGATCGCGCCGCGGTGCGCGAGGCGATGGCGCGCACCGACGTGGCCGAGCTGGCCGGGCGGCGCGTGGCGGAACTGTCGGGCGGGCAGCGCCAGCGCGTCTGGATCGCGATGGCGCTGGCCCAGCAGACCGAGATCCTGCTGCTCGACGAGCCCACCACCTATCTCGACCTGGCGCACCAGATCGACGTGCTCGAACTCTGTCACGAGCTGAACACGCGCTTCGGCACCACCGTGGTGGCCGTGCTGCACGACCTGAACGAGGCCTGCCGTTATGCCGACCGGATCATCGTGATGAAGGACGGCCGGATCGTCACCAGCGGCGAGCCGGGCGCGGCGATCACGCCGGCCACCGTCCGCGAGGCTTTCGGGCTGGAGGTGCGCGTGATCGAGGATCCCGTCACGGGCACGCCGCTGGTGCTGCCGCTCAGGGCCGGCAAGCGGCGCGGCGCGGCAGCCTCGGCGGCGGCCTGAAGATCGGCACGAGAATCGGCACGAGAATCGCGGCCGGCTTCAGGCCGCTTCGGCATCGCCTCGGGGCCGCTTCGCGATGAAGTCGATCTCCACCAGCGCATCGCGCGCGAGCCCCGTCACGCCGATGCAGGTTCGCGCCGGCAGCCGCCCCGGCGGGAAATAGGACGCGTAGGTCTCGTTCATGACGGCGTAGTCGCGCTTGAACTCGGTGAGGAAGATGCGCGCCGACAGCACGTGCTCCAGACCCAGCCCCAGCCCTTCCAGCACCAGGATCAGGTTGTCCATCACGCGGCGCGTCTGGGCGAGCACGCCGCCGGGCAGCGGCGCCTCGTCGTCCTCGGGCCAGGTCGGCATCTGCCCCGTCACGAAGATCCAGCCGTCGCGCTCGGTCGCGTGGGAAAACGGGCCGACCGGCGTCGGCGCGCCCTCGACCATCCAGAACTTCATATCGCCATCCACCTGGGAAACCATCGGCGTCGCTCCGCGCATGAGGAAAACGGGAGCGTCGATTCTAGCGAGCCAAAAATCGGCGCGCGGCCCGCTCCCGCTTGCCTGCCGCCGGGCTCAGAACGCGTAGCGCATCCCCGCGAACAGGCTGCGCCCCTCGCCGGGATAGAAGATCGCGGTGCTCGAGGCGGTCCGCGCGTTGGCGACGGTGCTGATATCCGAGACATAGCGCTTGTTGGCCAGGTTGCGCGCGTCGAGGTAGATCGACAGCCCGTTGCGGAAGTCCATCCCCGCCTGCAGGCCGAACACCGTGTAGCTTGGCGCGCGCAGCGTGTTCGCGTCGTCGGCCCAGGCGCCCGAGGGCACCCAGTCGACGCTCGCCGAGACATGGAAGCCATTCGGCCGCGTATAGGCGAGCACGCCGCGCAGCACGTTGAGCGGCACGCCGGCGATGCGGTTCGAGCCGTATTGCGGATCGTCCTTGAAACGGAAATCGCTGAGGTTCCAGACGCCCGACACGCTGATGCGATCGCCCGCGCCGCGGCGCGTGACGTCGCGCCAGAGATCGAAGGCGGCGCCGGCCTCGATGCCCTGCAGTACCGTGCGCTTGGCGTTGAAGGTGGCGGCCGGGATGTCGGGATTGGTGGTGTATTGCAGCAACTGGTCGCGCACCAGCGAGCGATAGGCGGTCAGGTCCCAGCTCAGCCGGTCGTGCGTGCCGCGCGTGCCGAGCTCCAGCGTCCAGGCGTGCTGCGCGGCCAGCGGCGTGAACTGGGTGGTGGTGGCGAAGGTCTGCGCGAGATCGGTGAAATCGGGCACGTCCTGGCTGCGCGTGATGTCGACGAAGGCCTGGATCTCGCGCTTGGGCTGCCACAGCAGGCCCAGCTTCGGGTTCACGCCGCTGTAGGAGGCGCGCGTCGACTTGTAGTTCGCATCGTTCGGCAGGCCGCCGTAGTCGATGTACTCGCGCACCGAATGCAGCAGCTTCACGCCCGTCATCAGCGCGACGGTAGGCAGGAAGAACAGCCGGTTCTCGACATAGGCCTCGTAGTTGAAGGCCGTTTGCGTCGAGTCGAGCGTCTGCGCGCCGCGATCGCCGTTGACGTTCAGATACTGGTTCGCCTGCGTGCGCCCGCCGAAGAAGCGCGCGCCGACGATCAGCTCGTCGCGCATGCCGGCCAGCTCCGGATGCAGGCTCAGGCGCGGCGCGAAGCCGTAGGTCCAGCCGTCCTGGTCGATCGCCTGGAAGATCGGGTGATAGAGGCTCTTGTGGATCGCCCAGGTGTCGAACTGCAGCTCGCCCTGGTCGAGCTTGACCGTGGTGCGGTTGGCGATGCGCTCGGTGCGCGTGTTGCGCGCCTGGTCGCCCGACAAGGCGCTCGGCGCCGCGCGCGTGGGATTGTTCAGCGCATCGGCCAGCGACAGCGAACCCGGCAGTTGCTGGTCCACCACGTAGGCGCCCACGTAGAAGCGCGTCTCCACGCTCGGGCTGAATCGATAACCGACGTTGGCATTGAACTGCTCGTACTGGCCGCGCTCGTGGTCGCGCCAGCCGTCGGCGTGGTTGACGCTGAAGGTGGCGAGGAAATCGAGCGGGCCGATCACGCGCGAGATCTGCGCGCTGGTGCGCAGCGTGCCGTGGCTGCCGCCCTCGATGCGCAGGATGTTCGGCGCCTCGGCCGTGTAGGCGGTCGGCGTGACGAAGTTGATGGCGCCGCCCAGCGTCGAGGCGCCGTATTGCAGGCCGTTGCCGCCCTTGTAGATCTCGGTGGCCTGCAGGCCGAGCGGATCGATCTGGTAGTAGTCGCCGCTGCCGTCGGCGAGATTGGTCGGGATGCCGTCCTGCAGGATGTCGAGGCCGCGCGCATGGTAGCCGCGCGCGATGCCCGAGCCGCGGATCGACAGGCGCAGCTCCTGGCCGTAGCGATTCTCGACGAACACGCCCGGCGCGTCCTTCAGCACGTCGCGCAAGGTGAAGGCATAGCTGTTGGTGTAGCTGGCGGCATCGACGAAACCGACCGAGCCGACCGTCTGGTCGAGCCGGCGCTTCAGCGCCTCGGTGCCGAGCGAGGTCGGCGAGGCGTTCGCGCTGGCCTTCACGGAGATCGAGGGCAGCGGCGTGGCCGGCGGCTCGCTCGCCGCGTCGGTGGTCTGCGAAACAGCGGCGGTGGCGGACAGCGCTGACAACGCGCCGGCCATCGCGATGGCGATGCGGGAAGGACGGATCATTTTTCGTTCTACTGATGGCTCGTTATCGAAACGGCTCGACCTCGACTCGGACGATCGAGCGCGGGGCGGCCGGCGTCGAGCGCCGGCCCTTCGATCGGCTCGCGACACGCCCCCCGGCGTGTGCTGCCAGGCCGCCGGCGCGCCGATCACGGCGCCGGCGGCGACACTCAGGCGGCCCTGCGCACGGCGCGCCCGAACACCAGCCGGTCGGCCAGCCAGACCGCCACGATGCTCGCCCCCATCAAGGGGAACACGATGCCGAGCAACACCAGCCCGGCGATCCAGCCGCGCATCGGCGGCGCGGCGCGCTCGCGGGCCGGCGCGCCGAGCGTAAGCGCCGGGCGCCGCTTCCACCACATCACGAAGCCGGTCACGGCCATCGCCGCGAGGCCGAGCGAGATGGCCGCGCAGATCAACTGGTTGGCGAGCCCGAAATAACGGCCCATGTGCAGCGCGGTGCCGTAGGACACGGCCTGCGCGACGGCGCCGTAATCGCCGTAGCGGATGTCGCGCAGCACCTGCCCGCTGTACTGGTCGAGGTAGATCGTGCGTTCGGCCTTCGGGTCGGCCGGGAAGTAGGACACCGTGTAGACGCCGTCGGCATCGACCGGCAGCACCAGCGAATAGCCGCTCGTCACGCCCAGCGTCGCCACCTTCGCGACGGCGTCGTCGAGCGTCAGCGGATGCGCGGTGGGCGCCGCGCTCGAATCGGGCACCGGCACGTTGCCGACCGCCCAGGGCGTCTGCGGCAGCGGCAGGTCGTCCATCACCATGCCCGGCATCGAATCGTCGCCATGCGCGTGATGCATCGGCGCGGCGGCGGCCGGGGCCGCCTCGGCCGCCTTCGCGCCGGGCCGCGTCGAATGCAGCGAGGAGCCGCCCCAGGCGCCCGGCGGCGAACCGAGGTTGACGCTGGTGGCCAGCGACTTGAACTGCTTGCCCCAGGAGCCGGTCCACGGCAGCCCGCTCAGCACGAAGGCCAGCGCGCCGAGCGCCAGCCAGATGCCGAGCGAGGCATGCACGCTCTTCCACAACGGCCGGCCGCGCAGGCCCGCATCGGGCAGCAGCGCGCGGCGCAGCCGGCCCGGCTCGCGCGGCCACCACAGCGCCACGCCGGTGCCGATCATCACCAGGGTCCAGCAGGCCACCAGTTCCATCAGCAGCTCGCCCGGCTTGCCGAGCAGCAGCTTGCGATGCAGCATCCGGTCGACCTGCATGAAGCGCGCGTCGACGCTCAGCGTGCCGAGCACGCCGCCGTCATAGGGGTTCACGTAGACGCTCTCGCGGCTGCCCGAGGGCAGGCGGAACACGAATTCGGCGCTGCGATCCGGCTCGCGCCGGATCTCGGCCGACACCGGCTTCGCGCCGGCGGGCATGGCCGCGACGGCGCGCTGCAGCAGCGTATCGGCATCGAGCCGCGGCTCGGCGCCGGGCGTGACGATCAGCCGGTGCGGATAGAGCAGCGGCTCGATCTGCGGCTGGAAACAGTAGATCGTGCCGGTGATGGCGAGGATCACGAGAAACGGCATCACGAACAGGCCGGCGTAGAAATGCCAGCGCCAGAGCGTGCGATAGCCGGCTTGCGGGGAACGGGCGGACGTCATCGCGTGCCCGACGGTGGTCGACATGCTGTCAGCTCCCGGTGGTGATCGTGGGTCGGCGGCGGCCGTCGAGACAGCCGCGCGTCGAACGGGTCGTCGCGCTCATCGAGCGCGCGAGGACGAGCGGCTGCCGCGCCTGATGCGCGGCCGGCCGTCATCGCTCGCGCAACGCGGGCGCGCGACGGGATTCATGCTTCGGATTTCGCTACGAGGTCGCGCCGAAGGCGGCGGCGCGAGGCGCGCCGCATCGGCGGAGAAGGATCAGGCGAACAGCGGCGGAGCGCGGGAAGGCGGACGATCGCCGATCGTCAGGCGCAGGGCCTGGCGCGTGGCGGGACGCGGCCAGGCGGCACGCGCGATGGAAAACGGAAACAGCAGGACCAGCAGCAGGCAGGACGCCAGCGCCGTGAACAAGGCGATCGCGAACGGGCAGATATCGCCCGGGTTGCCCGCGGCGGAGGACGACTCGCCCGCGCCTTCGTGATCGTGATGCGCGAGCCGGCTGGCGAGCGCGGCGGCATCGTTGGCGGGCGTGATCGGCGCATCGGCATCGAAGCGCGCGGCCAGCGCCGCCGCGCCGAGCAGCAGCGGGCCATGGCCCGAGCACAGCACCACCGCGCCCGCGTCCGGGCCGTCCGGATCGAGCATCACGGCCCCGGAAATCAGCGCGCGAGACAGCAGCACGGCCAGCAGCAGGCCCCACAGCAATCGTGTCGCGACGCCGCCCCGCAGCAGGAAGTGGCGAAGTGCGTTCATGGCGCGCGATTGTAACCCTCGTAGGCGGGCGACGTGAAGTCGCACCGACTGATGCCCGGTATCGGTGCCGGAACGGCGGTTTCCAGGCCCACGCCCGGTTCCCCGGAAGTCCTTGGAAATCGGCGGCGAGCACCGCGCCCGGCGGCGGCCGATCTCGATGTGCGACATCGCGTCGCGGTTCGGTCGAGGCGGGGAACGCGGCTACAATACCGCCGCCATGAGCCGACTCCGCCATCTGCTGGCACGGCGCGCCGATCATCCGCTGCTCTCGCTGCTGATCCTCTGCCTGCTCGCGTTCCGCCTGATCTTCCCGACCGGTCTGATGCTCGACCCGGACGCGGACGGCGGCTGGGCCGGCCTCGCGATCTGCAGCGGCCATGGCCCGCTCGACCTGACGCCCGCCGCCCTGCAGGCCAACCAGGACCTGTCGCGCGCGCTGGGCTCCGCGCTCTCGCCGACGCCCGACACGCATCACCTGCGCGCCGGCGCCAGCGCCGAGCTGTGCCCGTTCAGCGCCTCGCTGGCCGCCGCGATCGCGCTGGCCGTGGTGGTCCTGGTCGGATGGGCCCGCCTCGACGTGGTGGCCCGGCGCGCGGCGCCGCGCCTGCTGCGATTCCGCCAGCATCACGCCCACGCGCGCCCCGGCGCACGCGCCCCGCCTCGCTTCCTTCCCGCCTGAACGCCGGTCCGGCGTGCCGCGCCGCTAATTCCCATCGTGCCTGACTGCCCCGGTCGTTCTCGATCGTGGCCGGGTCACGCGTTCGGGTTGGCTGCGCCGCGCCTTCCTGGTTCGTCGTTTCGTCATCCTCTGCGATTCGCATTCGGTTGAATGCGCGTCTCGCTTGCACGCTTCACGACATCGTGACGACCGCGTGCGATGCGCCACGTCCATTCGCGACGCAAGGGGAACGCCGACCGCGACAGCCAGACCGGACCCGCCGCGCTCGCGGTGCCGCGCCGACCAAGTCTCGGACGCGCGCCGTCCCATTCCGCTTTCGATCGACTTCGCCTGATTGCCATGAAGCCTCATCCGCTCACCACGCTCTGCGCCGCGCTTGGCGCCCTGCCCGCCTTCGCCTTCGCCGAATCGCCTCCCGCCACGCCGGGCGGCGCCCTGCCCACTGTCCAGGTCAACGCCACCGACGACAGCAATCTGCGCCGCCCCCAGGAAACCGGCAGCCGCCTCGGCCTGACGCCGCTCGAAACCCCCGCCAGCGTCGAACAGATCGACCGCGCCACCCTCATCGAACGCGGCGACGCGTTGATCGTCGATGCCGTAAGCCGCGCCACCGGCATCGCCGCCTCGCCGCATCCGGGCAACGGCGACTCCGAGCTGTCGGCGCGCGGCTTCGTCGGCGCCTCCTCGGTCACCCAGTTGTTCGACGGCGTGCGCCCTTACGGCGCGATCGGCGTGACCTATCCCTTCGACACCTGGTCGGTCGACCATATCGACGTGCTGCGCGGCCCGGCCTCGGTGATCTACGGCGAGGGCGCGATCGGCGGCGTGGTCAACATCGTGCCGAAGAAGCCGAGCCGCGGCCCGATCCAGAACGAGCTGCAGATGGGCATCGGCACCGAACGCACGGCGCGCCTGGCCTTCGGCAGCGGCGGCGCGATCAACGACAAGCTGTCCTATCGTTTCGACGTCAGCGGCAACCGCTCGGCGAACTGGGTGGACGCCGGCAATTCGCGCAACCTGTCGATCTCGGGCGCGCTGCGCTACGACCTCACGCCGGACCTGTCGATCACGGCCTCGTACGCTCAGGGCTACCAGCAGCCGATGCGCTATTTCGGCATCCCGCTGGTGAACGGCACGCTCGATTCGGCCCTGCTCAATAAGAACTACAACGTCGGCGACAGCCTGATCTCGTTCCGCGACAGCTGGGCCACGCTGAGCGCGAACTGGCAGCCGAGCGAGCAGTTGAACGTGACCAGCACCTTCTATCGGATGAAGAGCAACCGCCACTGGAAGGATGCCGAGAACTACACGTTCCTGCCCGCGACGGGCCAGGTACAGCGCGGCAGCTACACCGAGATCCTTCACGACCAGCAGCAGTTCGGCAACGTCACCACCGCCACCGTCGAAAGCAGCGTGCTGGGCCGGCGCAATACCTTCTCGGCCGGCTTCGAGTTCAATCACACGAGCTTCCGCCACGACAACAACTCGCCGTACTCAGGCAGCTCGCTGGTCGATCCGTTCGCGCCCGATCCGGGCAGCTTCCTCAACCTGGCCGGCACGCGGCCCAAGTACGACTCGCAGGCCAACCAGTACGCGCTGTTCGCCGAGGACCGGCTGGCGCTCGGCTCGCGCTGGTCGGTGGTCGGCGGGCTGCGCTACGACCACGCCAGCGTCAACCGCGACGATCTCGTCAATGGCGGCGGCTTCACCCGCGTCTATGCCAATACCGGCTGGCGGCTCGGCACCGTCTACGACATCGCGCCGAACTTCACCGTCTACGGCCAGTATTCGGTGGCTGCCGACCCGGTCAGCTCGCTGCTGATGCTCAACTCCTCGAACGCGAACTACCGGCTCGCCACGGGCCGGCAGATCGAGGTGGGCTTCAAGCAATCGCTGCTCGACGGCCGCGCCGAGTGGACGTTGGCCGCCTACCGGATCGTCAAGGACAATCTCGTCACCGCCGATCCGCAGAACCCGAACCAGTCGCTGCAGGTCGGCCAGCAATCCTCGCGCGGGGTCGAGGCCAGCTTCGGCCTGCAACTCACGCGCGAGCTGCGCATCGATGCGAACCTGGCCGCGCTGCGCGCGAAATACGACGACTTCGTCCAGCAAAACGGCGGCGTGGCCGTCTCGCGCAACGGCAAGGTGCCGACCTCGGTGCCGCAGCGGCTCGCGAACCTCTGGCTGAGCTGGCGGTTCGCCTCGCAATGGACCGGCATCGGCGGGCTGCGCCATGTGGGCAAGCGTTATGCCGACAGCGCCAACCAGCTGGTGATGCCGTCCTACACGACCGTCGATCTCGCGCTGGCCTGGCAGCCGCGCAAGGACACCACCGTCACCGCGCGCGCCTACAACGTGTTCAATCGCCACTACGTGCAGAGCGCGTACTACAACCAGACGCAGTACCTGATCGGCAGCGACCGCAGCTTCGAGCTGCTGCTCAACTACCGGTTCTGAGCGGCCCGGCGCTCGTGCCGCCGTTCACGCCACGCTTCCCGCCCAAACCGGCGGGCGGCGGCCCGACCAGGGCAGGGCCTGCTCGAGCTGCCCCGCCAGGCGCAGCAGCGTGGCCTCGCGCGCGAAACCGGCCACGAACTGGATGCCGATCGGCAGCCCGGTGGCGACGTCATGCGCGAGCGGCACCGACATCGCGGGCACGCCGGCAACATTGAAGGCCGGCGTGAACGGCGAATGCTCGAACACGCGCGCGGTCCATTCCAGCCCGGTCATGGTTTCGGCGCCGCGCGCGTAGGTGCCGATCGCGGGTGGCAGTTGCGGCAGCGTCGGCGTCATCAGCAGGTCGAAGCGTTCAAACCAGCCGCCGACTTCCCGGCTCAGGCGGTTGCGCAAGTCGAGCGCCGCCGCGAAGGACGTCGCGCTGGCTTCGCGGCCATGGCGATAGCAGGCCAGCGTGGCCGGCTCCAGCGTGGTGGCATCGATCGGCCGGCCAGTAGCCGCCGCGACCGCGTCGATCCAGCCCACCAGGGTGGCGCACCAGATGGTGGCGTTGGCCGCCACCAGCGCCTCCCAGGACACGCCGAGCGGCAAGTGCAATTCCTCGACCCGGTGCCCGAGCGCTTCCAGTTCGCGGGCCGTCGCGCGCGTGGCGGCCGCGATCGCCGGATCGGTGCGCGCGTCGTTCCATGGATCGACCCTCATCGCGATCGTGAGCCGGCCCGGATCGCGGCCCACTTCCGACAGGAAGCTGCGCGCCGGCGCGGCCGTCACATAGGGATCGCCGGGAGCCTGCCCCTGGATCGCGTCGAGCAGGGCCGCGCTGTCGCGCACGGAGCGGCTGACGCCGAGCTGCACGCCGAACCCCGCGAACACTTCGTCGAGCGCCGGGCCGTTCGAGCTGCGGCCGCGCGTCGGCTTGAGCCCGAACAGGCCGTTGCAGGCGGCCGGCACGCGGATCGAGCCGGCCGCGTCGGTGGCATGGGCCAGCGGCACGATGCCGGCCGCCACGGCCGCCGCCGCGCCGCCGCTGGAGCCGCCCGCGCTCAGGTCGAGCGCCCAGGGATTGCGCGTCGGCCCTTGCGCGGCCGATTCGGTGGTGGTGCTGAAGGCCATCTCGGGCGTGGTGGAACGGCCGATCGTCACCAGCCCTGCCGCGCGAAAGCGGCGCATCAGCCAGGAATCCTCGGCCGCCACGCAGCCTTGCGCGAGCCGGCTGCCGAGTTCCAGCCGCTTGCCGGCCATCGAGACCGCCAGGTCCTTGATCAGGAAGGGCACGCCCGCCAGCGGGCCGGCGGGCTCGTCGCTGCCGGCATCGCTCGCCTCGATCGGCCAGTGCTCGACCACGGCGTTGATGCGCGGATTGACCGCCTCGGCGGCCCTGCGCGCCAGCTCGCCCAGTTCGGCCGCCGTGACTTCGCCGTCCCGCACCTGTTGCGCCAGGCCCAGGGCATCGTGGCTCGTGTATTCGTCCAGTGTCATCTCGTTCTCCGGTAGGAACCGGCAAGATAGAACGGCCGCGTATCGCCGATTAGCCCATTTTCCCGGCATGCTTCGGGCCACCGATGGCACAATCGCGAATCGACGGAGTGGACGAGCCATGACACGCGACTTGAACGACACGCTGATCTTTCTTCGCGTGGTGCAGGAAGGCAGCTTCACCGGCGCGGCGTCGGCCTTGCAGATTCCGAAGACGACCGTCAGCCGGCGCGTGCGCGCACTCGAGAGCCATCTGGGCGCGCAATTGCTGCACCGGACCACGCGCCGGCTGCGGCTGACCGAGGCGGGCATGGTCTATTTCGAGCATTGCCGCGCGATCGCCGTGCAGCTCGATGCCGCCGAGAACGCGGTGCAGGCGGTGCACGACGGCCCGCGCGGCTGGCTGCGCGTGACCCTGCCCTATTCGTTCGGGGTGGCCTGGATTTCGCCGCTGATCTCGGGATTCCGCGCGCGTCACCCCGATATCCGTCTCGAGATCCTCGCCTCGCATGTGACGCTCGACCTGCTGACCGAGGAAGTCGATCTCGCGCTGCGGCTCGGCGCCCTGCCCGATTCGGGCCTGGTGGCGCGGCGCCTGGGCAGCTTCGCCACCTCGATCTACGCGAGCCCGGCCTACCTGGCCGAGCACGGCGCGCCGGCCGGCCCCGAGGAGTTGATCCGGCATCCCGCCCTGACCCTGCATCAGGCGCGCCGCGACAGCGGTTATGCCTGGCCCTTGCGCAAGGCCGGGCGCAAGCCGGCGTACTACGCGCTCGATCCGGTGGTGGTGGCCAGCGACCCGGCCCTGATCCTCGATGCCGTGCGCGAAGGCAAGGGGCTCACGCTGGCGATGGACATGAGCATGGCGCCCGAAGTCGAGGCCGGGCGCCTGTGCCGTGTGTTGCCGGGATGGATCGGGCCGCCTCAGGAATTGAATGCGCTGTACCCGAAGGAGCGCGTGCCCGCGCCGAAGGTGCAGGCGTTCGTGAGGTATTTGCGGGAGCAGTTGCGGTTTGGAGAGGAGAAACGCTAGGCGCTACGGCGGGAAGTCAGGCTTTCTTCCTGAACATGAAGAACACGATAAACGACGATGCCAGCAACGAGATGGCGAACCAGATCACCATCCACATGTTCTCGGCTTCCTCGACGCCGTGGACGTTAAAGCGACTGGCCAGCCATACATGCAGATTCTGTCCGCTTGAGCTACCCATCAAGGCTTGCGACCACGGGAACAGATAAATAACCCTTGTCAGCACGACCGCCAGCGCGATCGTCATGAGGATTCTCGACGCCAGCTTCATTCGACCTCCGCGATGCCGGCAATCATAGCGTGACGGCAAGCTCGCGTCGCAACCACAAGCAACAGTGGGGCGACACGTCACGCGACCGCTGCGACATCGACGGGTCGGCAGCGGTCGGCCTATGTCCCTCCCTCAGAACGAATGCGTGATCCCCACCCGCGCGACGACCTGGTGCGAGTTCGACGACTGCCCCGCCGAGCCGAGCACGAACGCATCTTCCAGCGGCGTGCCGGTATTCCCGCCGCTGCTCTTCTGGTACGCCACCTGCGAATAGATGCCGGTGCGCTTGGACAGCGAGTATTGCGCCATCAGCCCCACCTGGTTCCAGTGCAGCGAGTTCTCGCCGCTGCCCGTGCCGAGCTGCGCGCGCGAATAGGTATACATCGCGCCGACGAACAGGTCGGGCCGCACATAGACCTTGGCATTCGCCTCGATATTGTCGAAGCGCAGCCGCGACACCGGCGAGGCGAACGCGCCCGCGTACAGCGAGGCGGTGGGCTGCTGCACCACCACATGCGTGTAGACCAGCCCCAGCGTGGCCGGCCCGATCCCGTAGTTGGCGCCGATCCCGTAGATCTTCTGGTTGTTCGCGATGAAGTCCATGTCGTCGGGCGCGACGCTGCCGCCCGTGGTGGTGCCGGGCGAGCCGAGATCCTCGTAGACGGCGCCCACCGTCAGCGTGTTCCAGGCATAGGTCAGGCCCGCGCCGATCGCGCGATTCTTCGCGAAGTTGCCGGCCTGGTTGCCGAAGCCGTAGAGCGCGGTGGCCGTCAGCCCGTGATAGCTGGCGCTGGTGAACTTGACCGAGTTGTTGGCATGGAACGAGGCATCGGTATTGTCGTTGTCGAACGGATGCGAGAACAGGTAGCCGGCCCAGTTGCCGTTGGCCGTCAGCGGCGCGATGGTGTCGGCCACCGTATCGAACTGGCGCCCGAAGGTGATCGTGCCGAAACGCTCCGATTGCAGGCCGACGTAGGACTGGTAGCCGAACACGCGATCGCCGTAGTAGATGCGGCCGCTGTCCACCTGGAAGCCGCTCTCGAGATCGAAGATCGCGTGCAATCCGCCGCCCAGGTCCTCGTTGCCCTTGATGCCCCAGCGGCTGGTGACCAGGTCGACGCTGGTCTGCTGCCAGGCCGAATGACCGCCCGCGTTGCTGGTGTAGTTGATGCCTTCGTCGAGCACGCCGAACAAGGTGACGCTGCTTTGCGCATGCGCGCCACAGGACGCGACCAGGCAGGCGAATGCCGCCAGAGCCCTCTTCTGCATTTCGTGTTTCTCCCTGTTTCGATGAATCGTGGGTCATCGTTTTCGTTGCGGGCAACACACTGCCCCGCCATCGACCGACCCGTTGCGGCGCGCAGGGTTCCGCCGCGATGCCTGGAAAGGCTCGCATGCGAAACGCTGCGTTCGACGAGATGGAGGTGCGGCGCAAGCCGCCGTGCTCGGGCACGACGGCGCGGCCGGGAACGATCCGCCCGGGATGGCGCGAATCGATTGTCATGACCCGCGCATGGCCGGTCAACGGCGATGGCGGATTTCCTCCGATCGGCGACGCATACGCGAAACCGCGCGGCAGGCCCGCCGTCGAGGCTTCAGTGCAGGCCCAGCGCGGCGTCGCTGTCGCGGATCGCCTCGGCCTCGGCGCGCGTGTCGATGCGGCGCCACGGCAGCAGGTAGGCCAGCGTCGCCACCGCCAGCCCGATCGCCCAGGCGATATCGACGCCGCCCAGGCGCGCCGCGAGCGGGCCGGTATAGACGCCCGGCAGCACGAAGAACGGCACCGAGGCGAGCAAGCCGATCGCGTAGGACAGCAGCCCGCGCAGGCCCCAGGCGCCATAGATGCCCTCGGCCGTGAACAGGTGCGTGATGGCGTAGTGGCCGCGCCGCACGAAGAAGTAGTCGACCAGGTTGACCGCCGTCCACGGCGCGAGCAGGTAGAGCATCATGGTCAGCGCGGCGAACAGGATGTCGATCGAGTTGCCGCTCAGCATCATCGAGATCGCCACCCACACCGCGGACAGCAGCAGCAGGGTGACGATGCGGATGCTGCGCGTGGGCTTCACGGCGCGGAACGAATCGGCGCCGGTGATCAGCGTGAGCATCGCGCTGTAGTTGTTGAGGCCCATGGTGGCGACCATCGCCCCGATCGACATGATCGAGATCAGCGCGCCGAAGCCGTGGAAGATCGCGTTGCCGGCCTCGTTCAGCGCGATCAGGCCATCGGAGGCGCCGAGCCGCGACGCCAGCCAGGCACCCAGCGCGATCAGCCAGATCGCCGACGATGCGGCGCCCGCGAACACCGCCGCGATGATCGCGCGGGGCCGCGTATGGCGCGGCAGGTAGCGCGAGTAGTCGGATACGTAGGGCGCGTAGGTGATGTTGTAGCTGGCGCTGGCCGCGAACTGCGAGGCGAAGGCCACCAGGCTGAAACCGCCCGCGTGCGCAGCGGCCTTGGGCGGCACGCCGCCGAGCAGGATCGCGGCGCTCAGCACCAGGTACAGCGGCAGGCTCGCGTAGAGCATCCACTTGAAGGCGCGGTGCAGCCAGTCGTGGCCGTAGACGGCCAGGAACAGCGCGAACAGCGCGGTAACCAGCGTGATCGCGGTGGGCGACCAGCCGAAAATCGCATGCAGGCCGCTGGCCATCAGCACCACGTCCACCACGTTGAAGGCGATGAAGGTGAAGGCGGTGGCCAACAGCACCACCACCACGCCGCGATAGCCGAATTGCGCGCGCGACTGGATCATCTGCGGCAGGCCCAGGTGCGCGCCCTGCGAGGCATGGAAGGCCATGAACAGCGTGCCGAACAGGATGCCGAGCGTGCCCGACAGGATCGTGTAGCCCAGCGACAGGCCCATGCCCGGGCCGACGAAACCGATCGCGATGGTGAAGAACTGGAAATTCCCGAGGAACCAGAACGGCCCCTGGTCGATCACCTTGCCGTGCCGCTCGCTGTCGGGCACATAGTCGATCGAGCGCGTCTCGATCGCGGAGAAGCGCGGCTGGGCCTGCGCTGCCGCGCTGCCGAGGTCCGCTGCCGTCGTGCCTGGGTGTTCCATGTGGGGTCCTTGGTCAGTTGTCCTGATGCTGCCCGTCGCCGGCATCGCGCTGGCCGCCCGGTTAGGCGGCGGCGCGCCGATGCGCGGCGCGGTGATGCGTGTCGCTGCCGCCGCGCCGCTCAGGCGGCCGGGGCCGGCGAAAGATGCTCGTGGATCGCCAGCCAGTGCCGGCCGGCGCGCGCGAATACGATGGTCTCGCGCTCGTCGAGCTGGTCCTCGCCGGCACGGGTCCGCAGCCGGGTGCGCACCGCGTGCGTGAAGATCGCCGTGCCCTCGCCCACCAGTTGCACCGCGCGCTCGCGCGACTCGCAGCCCAGCACCGTGAAGCCGTCGTCGCGCTCCCACTCGCGCCAGCGGCGCTCATAGGCCTCGCGCGAGCGCAGCGGCGTGTCGACGTGATGGAACACGAAGCTCGCCTCGGGGGCGAAGGCGGCGAAATAGGCCTCGCGATCGTGGCGCGCGAAGGCGTCGATCAGGGCATCGGCGGCGGCCAGCACCTGCTGCTCGGTCGAATTCATCGGGTCGTCCCCTTGCATGTGTATCGATGGATTGGGGCCGATCGTAGTGAGTCAAAAATGCGGCACCCATATCAACGTGTCGATGTTTACATCGGGGTCGGTCGATGTATGCCGCCGGGCCGCATCGCCGGTCGTCGCCGGCGCTGTCCATCCGGGAATGCCCGCCCGTGCCGGGCCCGCTCGCGGGCCGGCCGGCCCGGCTCGCATGCGCTCCGATCGATGGAAGTGCGCGCGCCGCCGAAACTTGGCATGATGGCGGCTCCATCCCCACCACGAACCTGCCATGCCGCTCCAGCGCCTGCGTGTCGCCGAGCCCGAAACCATCTGCAAATGCTGCGGCGGACTGAGCCGCCTGTGCGGCGTGGTCGATTTCTCGGTGGGCGGTGCCGACCGGATCGCCGGGCGCAAGCTCGATCCTTACGCGGGCGTGCCGGTCTACTACCACGGCTGCGAGCGCTGCCGCTTCACCTTCACGCGCGCCTTCGACGACTGGAGCCCGGCGGATTTCGCCGAGCACGTCTACAACGACGACTACCCGCGCCAGGATCCCGACTATCGAGGCGACCGGGCCCGCGCCAATGCCGAGCTGATCGCCAGCCGCTTCCCGGAGATGGCCGGCCAGGCGAGCCTCGATTTCGGCTCGGGGCTCGGCCAGCTCGAGCGCGAACTGGCCGCGCGCGGCTTCGGGCAGGTGGCGTCCTACGATCCCTATGCGGGCGGAACGCAGGCCGCGCCGGCGCCGGCCAGCTTCCGGAACGTGCTCGCCTTCGAGGTGTTCGAGCATCATCCCGAGCCGCATGCGCTGATCGATACGCTGCTGTCCTATCTCGACGGCGACGGCGCGATCCTGCTGAGCACCTTGCTGGTTCCGGAAGGGCCGATCGACGGCGGGATCGGCATGTGGTGGTACTGCATGCCGCGCAACGGGCATATCTCGCTGTATTCGGGCACCGCGCTCGGCACGCTGGCCGCGCTGCACGGGCTGAAGGCGGTGTCGTTCGACGAGGGGCTGCATTTGCTCTATCGCGGGGCGCCGCCGATCTGGGCGGCGCGCTTCTTCGGGGCGGAGCTCGCGCGCTGACGACGATTCAGAAAAGCTCGCAGTCTCGCGTGATCGACATCTCGATGTCGACTTTTTTTAATTCTTTTACGCGCGGCAAAGCCATCTGGCCTGCACCATCGCCTCGAAAACCTGCGTCACTTCCACTCTCGACGCGGCTACACCAGGCTCGAAATCAGTTTGCAGCCGCAGCTCGCGCGATGCCCGTGCCGAGCGATGGGGATGCCGCCGTCCGTCATCATGGCATCGCCTTCCTCGATCACGTTCGGGCTGGTGCCGGGATGCTTCCGGCAGTTGACCTTGTCGCCCTTGCGCGCCACGGCCTTCCCGTCGAAGTTCATCGTCTGCGAAGCGGCGAGCACCTGGCCGCCGTGTTCGAGCGTGTCTCCAAGGCGAATGAAGTTGATCATGGCCGGCGGCCTTACTTCGACGCGCCGTAGAACTCGATGCCGATGCCGTCCTTCGGCACGCAGCCGCCCGGCGTCGCGGGCGCGCCGGTCAGCGTGAAATCGACCAGCCGAGGGTGCTTCGACTCGATGTCCATCACCAATTCGACCTGGCCATTGCCGTCGCTGCCCTTGAACATGTTGATCTTGGTGGCATAGCCGTTCGGCAGGAAGGCCGAATCGTCGCCGCCGCTGTCGGTCTTCGAGAAGAAGCTCGCGGTGCCGGAGAGATCGGAATGGCAGGTCTTCGAGCTCAGCACTAGGTGGTAGGCCACGACCTTCCTGCCATCGACGGGCTTGCCCGTGTCGGCCACGGTAATCGTGGCCTGATAAGGCTGATCCTTCGAGGCGGGCGAACTCAGCGTGGTGCTGAGCTGGGCCTGGGCGGACATCGATACGGCCGCGAAGGCGGTCGATGCCGCCAGCATGCGTGCTGCTTTCACTTTCATCGTCAGTCTCTGTTGCTTTGTCGTGGAAGCCGCGCTCGACGCGGCCTTCGGTATTCAATGCGTCGAGGCCGCGCTCATGCGCGCGTTGTCGGTGGCCACCAGTTGCAGATCGTAATCCTCGTCGCGCTCCACGTAATCGGACGGGAAGCGGTAATGCGTGACCCAGTTCGCGGGCAGCCGGCTGTGGCTGACCTCGTGCGCGTGGCCCTGGTTGCCGCCGAGCGTGGCGATCGACAGGGGATGCGGCGGCGACGTGGCTCGGCCGTTCACGAAGGTGACATGATGGCCGCCTTCCGGGAAGTGCACGATGGCCACCGCGCCGTAGGCAGGCTTGTTGCCCTTGGTGGGGCGGCCCCAGGTGGCCAGGTTCGCCGCGCCCGCGTTGTTGTTGCCCTTGTAGCCGGCGCGCTGCAGGCACCAGTTCACGAAGGCCGCGCAGTAAGCCAGCTTATCCGACTTCTGTTTGCCCAGGGAGGTCGCGCTGAAATACTCCTCGATGTGCTGGTCGGGGTTCGCGCCGCCGCGCCGCTTCACGTGCGCCTGGAATTCGACCTCGGCCACCGCCATCCATGGCGCGTGACGCGCGCTCAGCACTTCGGTCTGCGGCTTGTCGCCGGTGTCGCGATAACGCACCGCGTGCACGTCCGCGCCGGGCTTCGGCTTGGCAGCCGGGGCCGTGGCGCCGGCATGCGAGGCGGCAGGCGCCGCCGCGGGCGCGGTGGTTTTCGGCGCGGTTGCGGTTGCGGTTGCGGTTGCGGCCGGCTTGGCCGCAGGCGCGGCTGCAGGGACAGGCGCGTGCGCAGCGGGTCCGGCCGCGGGTGCAGGCGCTGCACCCGCCATGCTCTTTTTCGGCATCTTCAGCACCTGGCCCGGGAACAGGAAATACGGCGACGCGATGCCGTTCAGGTGCGCGATCGTCTGATAGCTGGTGCCGTGCGCCTTGGCAATCTTGCTCAGCGAATCGCCGCGCTGCACGGTATAGGATTCGGCGGCAGCGTGGGCCGCTTGAGCGCCATTGCCGGAGGCAGCCGCGTGGCTCGGCGCGGGCGCCGCGGCGGCCGGCTTGCTGGCTGCCGGTGCATGGGCGGCACTCGCCGGCGGCG
>NZ_VWWC01000119.1:0-23297 GCF_011753175.1 Burkholderia sp. Cy-637
GGGCGCGCTGCGCCTGCTGCTGGCCGGCGCCCTGCTCGGCGCCGCCTGCACCGCGCAGGCGGTGCCGAGCTACGACAGCGTGCGGCGCGACTTCCGCAGCTCCGACTGGGTCCTGCTGGCGCGCGACGGCACGCCCTTGCAGCGCACCCGCGTCGACACCGGCGAGCGGCGCGGCGACTGGGTCGCGCTGGCCGACGTCTCGCCGGCGCTGCGCGAGGCGATCGTGGTGTCCGAGGACAAGCGCTTCTACGAGCACAGCGGCGTGGACTGGCGCGGCATCGCCGGCGCGGCCTGGGCCAACCTGTGGAACTCGCGCACGCGCGGCGCCTCGACCGTCACCATGCAGTTGGCCGGCCTGCTCGGCGACAGCTCGCGCCATTCGGGCCAGCGCTCGCTGCCGCAGAAGGCGGGCCAGGCGATCGACGCGCTGTGGCTCGAACGGACCTGGCGCAAGGACCGGATCCTCGAGGCCTATCTGAACCTGGTGCCGTTCCGCGGCGAGACGGTGGGCCTCTCGGCACTGTCCTGGTCGCTGTTCGGCAAGGCGCCCTCGGGGCTCGACGAGCGCGAATCGGCGGTGGCCGCCGCGCTGATCCGCGCGCCCAACGCCAGCTATCCGAAGGTGGCCGAGCGCGCCTGCCGGATCCTGCGCGACATGCAGCAGGGCAGCGCCGGCTGCAAGGGCCTGGACGGCTTCGTGCAACTGGCCTTCGCGCGGCCCGCGCCGCCCTCCTCGGCGTTCCAGGACGGCGAATCGCTGGCGCCGCACTTCGCGCGACGCGTGGCCGCCGAAACCCATCCCCAGCCCGGCGCGCGAATCCGCTCCACGCTCGACGCGGGACTGCAGCGCTATGCGCGCGACACGCTCACGCGCGCCCTGACCGAGCTGAACGCGCCGCCGCAGTCGCGCAACGTGCAGGACGGCGCGGCAGTGGTGATCGACAACGCCAGCGGCGAGATCCGCGCCTGGGTGGGTTCCTCGGGCGCCTTGTCGGCGGCGCGCGAGGTCGATTCGGTGCTGGCGCTGCGCCAGGCCGGCTCGACGCTCAAGCCCTTCCTCTATGCGCAGGCGATCGACGAGCGGCGCCTGACCGGCGCCACCCTGCTCGACGATTCGCCGGTCGACCTGGCCGCCGGCGGCGGCCTCTACGTGCCGCAGAACTACGATCACGACTTCAAGGGCTGGGTCAGCGTGCGCAGCGCGCTCGGCTCCTCGCTGAACGTGCCGGCGGTGCGCACCCTGGTGCTGGTCACCCCGCATCGCTTCTCACGCACCCTCACCTCGCTGGGCCTGCCGCTGACCGAGGAAGGCGACTACTACGGCTACAGCCTCGCGCTGGGCAGCGCCGACGTGTCGCTGCTGACGCTCGCGAATGCCTATCGCGCGCTGGCCGACGGCGGCCTCGCGCTGCCCACCTACGACCTGCCGCGCGACTCCGCGCAGGCGGCCTCCAAAGCGGCGCCGCAAGCGGCTTCACGAGCGGCCACGCAAGCGGGCGCGAGCCCGGCGGCCAGGCGCGTGTTCAGCCCCGAGGCCAGCTTCATCGTCACCGACATGCTGGCCGACAACAACGCGCGCACGCGCACCTTCGGCTTCGACAGCCCGCTCGCCACGCACGTGTTCTCGGCCGTCAAGACCGGCACCAGCAAGGACATGCGCGACAACTGGGCGGTCGGCTTCACCTCGCGCTACACGATCGGCGTCTGGGTCGGCAACGCCGACGGCTCGCCGATGCGCGAGGTATCGGGCGTGACGGGTGCCGCTCCCGTGTGGGCGGCGCTGGTCGCTCGCCTGCATCGCGACGGCGGCAGCGTCGCGCCGCGGCCGCCGGCCGGCGTGGTGCGCGAGCGCGTGGACTTCGAGCGCGCGATCGAGCCTTCGCGCGACGAGTGGTTCGTGCGCGGCACCGAAACCAGCCAGGTGCGGCTGGCGGCCGGCGCGGGCGGCTCGCCCGCCGCGGCCGCTCAGTCACGCGCGGGTACCGCGCGGATCCGCAACGTCTCGACCGGCGCCGGTTCGAACGCGCGTGCGCCGCTGGCGATTGCCGCGCCGACCGACGGCACCATCTTCGCGCTCGATCCCGACATCCCGCCGCACAACCAGCGCGTCTGGTTCGAGCGGGTAACGGGTAACGGGGGGCGCGGCAGCTGGCGGCTCGACGGCCGCGTGATCAGCCATGGCGAGCGCCTGGCCTGGCTGCCCTGGCCGGGGCGGCATCAACTGGAATTGCTCGACGCGGGCGGCAAGCCGGTCGACCAGGTGGCCTTCGAGGTACGTGGCGCGGTGGCCCGGCCCGGCGCGAACGCACGCGGCAGCCGTTGAACGAGGCAAGCCGGCGCGGCGAGGCTCGGCCGCGCCGCCCGGCATCGAGTGATGCGGCTCCACGCGAACCAGCCCTGACCAGCCGGAATCAGCGCCGGTTGCGAGCCGCGCGCGCCCGGATCAGCCGCCCAGCCATCACGCCGATCACCACGGTCGCGCCATAACCGGCCGCCAGCACCACGGACGTATCGAAATCGGGCCGCCGCGCGGCGACCAGCGCCGTGCCGAGCAGCACGATCAGCAGTCCTGTCAGCCATCTCATCCCGGCCCTCCCCCGTGCGAACGTCGATTCGCCCGTTATAGCGGCTCGACGCGACTTGCGCAGGACGGGAAAACACGGGATCGCGCCGATTCCGCGCGTCGCGGGCCGCGCGTCGGCGCGGCATGAAAGCTGCGTCGGCGCGAGCGTTCATGTCTGAGGAATCGATGTCGGCGATGGTTGCGCGCGCATCGAGCACGACGCGGTCGGCGCCGCGCCGTGTCGCCGTGTCGTTTTTTACCCGCCGCCGTGCCTCACGACCCGCCCATCGCCACCACGCCGCGGCTCCCCGCCCCCGCGACGCTCGGCATCGTCACCGCCTGCGGCCCCGACGAGGCCTGCCACCAGAACTTGCCGGCGCGCGTGCCGGGATCCTGGATCGCCAGGTAGGTGGTGCTCCAGAGCTGGGCGGCATTGGCCTCGGTCGCGTCGGCGCTGCGCGTGCCGAACGCGTCGGCCTGGTACTGGCCGTTGGCCCAGGACCAGGTCCACATCTCCGAGGTCCGCATCTCGCGCGCATTCGAGATCACCTGCCAGATCCGCTGGCGCGCCTGGCTCAGCAGCGTGCGCGTGGCGTCCGACAGATCCTGGCGCGCCAGTTGCCGGTCGAGCCCGGCCACCCACATCGCCTGCTGCCAGGACCAGATCACCGTGCCGTGATAGGCCGAGCTGGTGAACTTCGGCCAGAGCGCGGGATCGGCATAGGCCGGATTGGCGATCAGCATGCCGACGTCGGTGATCAGGCCGTTCGGGAACGGCTGGATCGCATCGGTGACGATGCGCTGCAGTTCGTCCTCGGGCGGCGTGCCGAGCAGCAGCGCGAAACCGCCGTCCGAGTTCATCACCGGGATCGGATTGCCCTGCGCGTCGAGCGACAGCGCATAGAAATCGAGCGGCGCGGCCGGCGCGGTGCCGGCCGGCACGCCCGCCGAGGCGGCATAGCTCGAGGCGTTGCTGGCGGCCTGGGCCACCGGCACGCCGACCCGGAACAGCGGCGGCGCCTGCTGCTCCCAGGCGCTCGCCTGGTTGGCGGCGTTCTGCAGGACCGCGCGCTGGTCGGCGCTCAGGTAGGGATCGAGCAGGCCACGCGCCAGGAAGTTGCTGGCGGCGCGCAACGCGGCCGGCACCAGCACCGCGTTGACGTCGAACGGCACCACGCCGCCGGCCAGGCCGTCGGTGCTGTCGCGCCAGTTGCCGACGATCTCGCCGCTCCTCAGGTGGATCAGGTTGGCGGCCGTGGGCTGCTGCACGAAGGGCTGGGCGGTGCCAGCCACATGCAGCAGGTTGCTCACGAACAGGCTGCCGTTGGTCGCGCCGGCGCCCGCCGACTGCGCCAGGAAGGCCGCCGCGCGCGCCTGTCCCCGCGTGTCGTCGAGCAGCCAGGCGGCCATCACCGGCGCGAGCAGGTAGTCGCCGTCGATCATCTTGTAGTCGTAGGTGGGCGTCGCATCGTTGGGCCGGCCGTTCTTCGCGTTGTCGATCAGCGCGAATTCGCCGATGCCCTCCTCGTGCGCCACCTTGCCGTCCGGCGAGAGCCGGTTCAGCACCGAACGCAGGCCGGCCTCGATGGCCGGCGCCTTGAGCACCGGCATCAGCATCTGCACCGAGATCAGCGTATCGCGGCCGAAGTAGGTGTCGTATTGCCAGGAGCCGGCCAGCAGCTTGTCGTTGAAGCTCAGGAACTCGACCACGTCCTGGCTGACCGGATCGGCGCCCACCGAGGCCTCGAACAGATCGTCGTGCCCGATCGCCGAGAGCGGCGTCTCGCCGGTCAGCGCCTCGACGTGCAGGCGCAGCCGCTGGCTGCCGGCCGGCGCCTGCAGCACCAGCTTGCCGTCGGCCGTCGTATTGATGCTGCCGCCGTCGCGCAGCGTGATCCGCAGCGACTGGCCGGGCGCGCCGTCCACGCGGTCGCGCTGCCATTGCGCCGTGCTGCCCTGCACGCCCGGCGCCACCACGATCTGCGCCGGCACCGTGGCGCCGCCGTTGTAGTCGCGCAGGAAACGCACGTTGCTGAGCAGGCCCTGGCGGATCGTCAGCGTGCCGGTGTCGACCGACACGTCGGACGCGATCCCGTACAAGGGCCGGCCGAGATGGTCCTGGTTCGAGATCGCCGAGGGCGCGGTGTCGAGGTTCCAGTTGACAGCCTGCGCCGTGTCGTCGAACCACAGCCCGGTGCCGCTGTTGCCGGCCGGGAACACCACCAGCAGGCGCGGCTTGGTCGACGAGCGCATCAGCAGGTGCGCGGCCACCTTGTCCTGGCGGAAGAATGCGTTGACCTGGCCGCCGGCATCCATCCGGAACGCCAGCGCGGCGGCGCCCGGCTGGCTGCCGACGCCCTCCGACTGCGTGCCGTCGTCGTTGCACGCGGCCAGCAGGCCCGCGCACAGACAGGATGCGATCAGCGATTTCACGAAACGACGTGCTGCTCGATGTGTTGCCCGATGTGTTGCCATGTCCCCCTCCAGTTCTGATGATGTTTTTTCAAGCGGACTGACGCGCGAAGGCGACGTGCGGATGCCGGCTGCCTCGGATTGCCGGCGCGTCGCCTCGCGGCGGATGCGGGAAGCCATGCGATGTGGCCCGGTTATTGATCGCGTGAGCGTAAAGCAAACGGAAGCGCGCTGTAATGCGTGAACTGACAGGGGGATGGCCGGGCGACGATGGCAGGGGCGCGACGGCGGACTTGGGGGTTCGGCGCGATTCGAGCGCGCGTGGCTTCGCGCAAGGCGCTCGCGCCGCCGATGGCGAAGCGCAAGGCGGCCGAGCGACCCGGCGGCGCGAGGTCAGCCGGAGCAAGCCATGTGCCGCGATCGCCGGCGCGCAATTACGTCGGGCCGGCCAGGACGCGGCGATGCGCAACCGCAGCAACCGGCGCGGTACACTGCGCGACGCCGGCCGCATTTCCCGCCGGCGGGCGGCGCCGCGACGCGCCGCCCGCATCCGACGCGCCACGCATGGACCACACCTCGCCCCCTGCCCCCCGATCCAGCAGCCAACTGCATGCGCACGCGGCCGCCCGCCAGCTCGACGCGGCGCTGCAATCGCGCCGTTACCCGCTCGCACAGGGCGAGACCGGCCTCGATCGCGCCGCGCTGCTGCTGCTCAGCGGCCGCGCCGAGATTGCCGCCGGCCGGCAGCTCCATCAATTGCAGGCACCCGCGCTGCTGTGGACACCCGCCACACCGGACGATCATCTGCGCCTGGCGCCCGGCTCGGCCGGCATCCTGCTGGCGGTATCGGGCGAACTCGCCCGCGAGGCGCTCGGCCAGAACGCCGAGGCCGTGCAACTGCGCTACCTGGCCGACCGGCCGACGGCGATCGAGACGATCGGCTCGGCCGAGGCGCTGGGCGACCTGCGCCACAGCTTCGACGCGTTGCTGCGCGAGATCCGCCGCGAGGAACGCGGCTCGTGGAACCTGCTGTCGGCGCATCTCGCGCTGATCCTGATCCAGTGCTGGCGCCTGACCGGCTGCGAGGACCTGAGCCAGCAGGGCCAGGGCGCGGGCGCCTCGCTGCTGCTGCGCTTCCGGCACCTGGTCGAGCTGCATTTCCGCGCGCACTGGACCGTCGAGCACTATGCGCGGCAGCTCGGCATCTCCGCCGACCGGCTGCACGATCTCTGCACGCGCAGCCTCGGCCGCACGCCGCTCGCCCTGCTGCACGAACGGGTGGTGCACGAATCGCGATTGCGGCTGGTGCGCTCGGGCCTGAGCATCGAGCAGGTGGCCGACCACCTCGGCTTCAAGTCGACCACGCACTTCAGCCGCTTCTTCCGCCGCAAGACCGGCCTCACGCCGGCCGGTTTTCGCCGCCAGGCGCAGGACGGGCCGGATGTCGCCCACGACGCGACGCGCAGCTACGCCGACTGGCCCTGACGCCGGCGGCCCGGGCTGCGTTGGCGACAGGCAAGGCGCGTCGCCTGCCGCCGCCGCATGCCGACCTCGACCTCGACCTCAGATCGGATACGCGAGCGGCCCCGACTGGACCGTGATCCAGCGCAGCTCGGTGAATTCGTCGATCGCCGCGGTGCCGCCGAAGCGGCCGTAACCGCTCGCCTTGACCCCGCCGAAGGGCATCTGCGCCTCGTCGTGGACGGTGGCGCCGTTGATATGGCAGATCCCGGCCTCGATGCGCCGGCCGACCGCCAGCGCGCGCTGCACGTCGCGCCCGAACACGGCCGAGGACAGGCCGTACTCCGAATCGTTGGCGATCGAGATCGCCTCCTCGATATCGCTGAAGCGCGTCACGGCCGCCACCGGGCCGAACGATTCCTCGCCGTAGAGCCGCATCGCCGGCGTCACGCGGTCGACCACCGCCGGCTGCATGACGCTGCCCTGCAACTGCCCGCCGGCGGCGAGCACGGCGCCCTTGCCCACCGCGTCGTCGATCAGCTGGCGCACGCGCGAGGCCGCCTCGGCGCCGATCATCGAGCCCAGCACCGCGCCCGGCTCGCCCGGCAACCCGGCCTTGAGCGCCGTCGCGCGCACGGCGAGCCGCTCGACGAAATCGTCGGCCAGCCTGGCATCGACGATCACGCGCTCGGTCGACATGCAGATCTGCCCCTGGTTGAAGAAAGCGCCGAAGGCGGCCGCCTTCACCGCCTCGTCGAGATCGGCGTCGTCGAGCACCACGAAGGGCGCCTTGCCGCCCAGCTCGAGCAGGCAGCGCTTGAGATGCCGCGCGGCGAGTTCGGCGATGCGGCGGCCGACCCGCGTCGAGCCGGTGAAGTTGATGCGCCGCACCGCCGGATGCGCGATCAGCGCTTCCACCACCGGCGCGGCATCCTCGGGCGCGTTGAACACCACGTTCAGCACGCCGGGCGGCAGGCCCGCGTCGCGCAGCGCCTCGCCGATCAGCCAGTGCGTCATCGGACACAGCTCGGAACCCTTGAGGACCACGGTATTGCCGCAGGCCAGCGCCATCGCCAGCGCGCGCACGCCGAGGATCACCGGCGCGTTCCAGGGGGCGATACCGAGCACCACGCCGGCCGGCTGCCGCAGCGCCATCGCCATCGTGTTCGGCAAGTTCGAGGGAATCACCTCGCCGACGATGCGGGTGGTGATCGCGCCGGCCTCGCGCAGCATGTCGGCCGCGATCCGGCAATTGAAATGCGCCCAACTCGCGGCCGCGCCGGTCTCGGCCGCCATCGCCTCGGCGAAACGCTCGCCGCGCGCGTCGATCAGATCGGCCGCGCGGAACAGGATCGCGCGCCGCTCGCCCGGCGTGGTGGCGGACCAGCCGGCGAACGCGGCCGCCGCGCTGTTGGCGGCGTCGAGCGCATCCTGCACGGTAGCCGCGGCGGCCTCGGTGCGCGCCTCGCCGGTAACGGGATTGGCGCGCGTGAAGCTCGCGCCGTTGGCGGCCTGGCGGTCCTGGTTGTCGATCAGTAGTGAAGCTCGCAGCATTGGGCTGTCTCCTTGGATTGGGCATGGCCTCGCGATTCGCGCCGGCGCCGGACGGCGCCGCGGATCGGACCGGGCAAGCCAGTCTAGAAGCATGGGCGCGCGGCCTCAATGCACGAAAACGGGAAAATCTGTCACGTTTCTGGTCGGGGCGCGTGCCTGGAAATGGCGGGGTGCGGGCGGGGGTGCTGGTGTCGCGCGGTATCGTGCTACCGCGTCGGCCGGGTGGGCGCCGGCTGCGCTTCGGTGCCGATGGTTTCGCTCCGGATCGGCACCGGGAACCTCAACTCGATCGATTCAGGCGAGGCGCAAACGTTTGACCTGTCATTCGAAAAAAATCCGGCGCGCGAATCGCACCGAAACCTCCCCTGCAGCGTCGATCACCTCTTGCCGGCCGTGGTTCGACTGACGGCCGCCGCGGCGGGACGGCGGAACGCTGCCGCCGCCTCATCCGCCACGGCAGCGGGCGCGCCCGCCGGCGCCGCTCAGGAAATCAGGAAGCGCTCGCGATCCTGCCCGGCGATCCAGCCCGGCACGCGGCCGCGGCCGGTCCAGGTGGCGCCCGTTTCCGGGTCGCGATAGCGCGGCTTCGGTTTCTGGTCTTCCTTGCGCGGCCGGCCCAGGCGCGGCGGGAACAGGTCTCGTTCGGTCAGCCCGTATTCGGCGATCGCACGACGGATATCGGCGATCACGATCTTGAGCTCGGCCTCGCGGGCCTCGCCGGCCTGGCGGGTCAGCTCGTTCAGCTGAGCGAGCAGCTCGTGGTAATTCGACATGACAGCTTCCTCGTAGAACACCGTCGTCCCCGCTCGCCCTGTATGGGTTGTGTCGAGTCGATGCGCGCGCGACGGTTGGTAATGCTCAAACAGGTCTCAACCCACTATTTTGAGATAGTGGCTCGCTTTTTTACATGCTCCTGTCCCCGCCCCCCTGTGATGCCGATGCGGGAATTGCCGGGTCGATCCGGCCACCTCGATGCCGCAACCGCGCACGCGATGCGACGCCACGTGAAGGCAGACGGTCGGCCCCGCCCGCGACGCGCCTGTCTGCGCGACGCGAGCCCGACCACGGCGGCCAGCGCGATTATCCGCCGGCGCCGTCCTCGCTGCCGCGAACTGGCGAAACCGTGTACGACCGACCCGAACTGTTCGCGAAAACGGAACGCGTGGCGCGCGGCGAATGCATCGATCGCCGAGCGTCACGCGTCGAACCACGGTATTGCCGCGGGCTCGGCCGCCCGTTTTCGCGCGGGCGACGGCCGTGGCACTCGGCATCGCCCGGCTCGCGCCGAACCCGTTGATCTCTTGTCCTGGCATCGCAAGCGCATCGCGATGCCTCATGTCTGCATCATGTCCGGCTCGTGATGCCCGCCCGGCCGCGCGGCGGCACCTCGCCACCTCGACACCTCGCGCCGGCACCGCCCGCCCGCTTCAGGCCACGCGGAATCGCGCCACCGTCGCCGCCAGCGCGCCGGCCTGGCTCTGCAAGGCGGCGGCCGCCGCCGTCGACTGCTCCACCAGGGCCGCGTTCTGCTGGACCATCTCGTCGAGCTGCGTGACGGCGTGATTGACCTCCTGGATCCCGCGCGTCTGCTCGTTGGCGGCGTGGCGGATCTCCGAGATGATGGTCGTCACGTTCGCCACGTTGCCGACGATCTCGTCCATCGTCGCGCCGGCCGAGCGCACCTGCGAGGCGCCGTCGCCGACCCGCTCCACGGTGGTCTCGACCAGCGCCTTGACCTCGCGCGCGGCCTGCGCGCTGCGCTGCGCGAGGCTGCGCACCTCCTGCGCGACCACCGCGAAACCACGCCCCTGCTCGCCCGCGCGCGCGGCCTCGACCGCCGCGTTCAGCGCCAGGATATTGGTCTGGAACGCGATCCCGTCGATCACCCCGATGATGTCGCCGATCCGGCTCGAGGCCTGTTCGATCTTCTCCATCGTCGCCACCACGCGCGACACCGCCTCGCCGCCGTGGGTGGCGATCCGCGAAGCCTCGCCGGCCCGTTCGTCGGCCTGCGTGGCGGCGCTCGCCGACTGGCCCACGGTGGCCGTGATCTGCTCCATCGAGGCCGCCGTCTGCTGCAGGCTGGCCGCCGCCGATTCGGTGCGCGACGACAGGTCGGCATTGCCGGCCGCGATCTCGTCGGCCGCCGCGCGCACCGATTCGCTGGCATCGCGCACCTCGCGCATCACGTCGTGCAGCTTGCCGACGAAGGCGTTGAACGAACGCGCGATGTCGGCTACCTCGTCGCGGCCCTCGGCCGGCAGGCGCTGCGTCAGGTCGCCCGAGCCCGAGCCGATCGCGGCCATCGCCTCGCGCACCTGCGAGAGCCGGCGGAACGCCGTGCCCGTCAGGGCCACCACCACCGCCGAGGCCAGCAGCACGATCGCGACGAACACGATCGCGAAGGTCACCAGCAGCGAGCGGATCCCCGCCATCGCCTCGGCCTCGTCGATCGCCACCACCAGCCGCCAGTCGGTGCCCGCGATCGGTTGCGCGCGCAACAACTTGTTGGCGCCGCCGATGCGTGCCACGAACGGCTTGTCGGTCGCGTCGAGCGCGGCCAGCGGCAGGTTCGCGAGATCCGGCGACAGCGTCGACAAGGCCTTGCCGGTCAGCGCCGCATCGGGATGCGCGACGATCTGGCCGCTGCCGTCGACCAGCATCGCGAAGCTGCCCGGCGTCGGCCGGATCGACTTCACGTTCGCGATCACGTTGTCCATCGTCACGTCGCCGCTGACCACCGCCTTCAACTGGCCATCGCGCATCACCGGCACGGCGAAGGTCACCACCACCTTGCCGGTGCGCGCATCGGCATAGGGCGTGGTCACCACCGAGCGGCCGGCCTCGGCCGCCTGCCGGTACCAGGGGCGCGCGGTCGGGTCGTAGCCGTCCGGGATGCCGGTCGGGTCCGAGAACTTCGAGGTCTTGTCGGGGTAGCCGGCATAGACGTTCAGGAAGCTGCCGGCCGCCGCCATCTGCAGGAAGCCCGGCACCGGATCGGCCGACAGCGCGGTGTCGCCAAGCGACTCGACCATCTGGCGCTTGGACGCGACCCAGTCGCGTATGCCATTGCCATTGCCGATCGCCGTGGCGCTCAGGTTGCGGTTCAGGTCCTCGAGGTTCGCGGCACGGGTGACGACATAACCGATCACGGTGCTCGCGCAAAGCGCGAACACCACGATGGCGACACAGGCGGCGACGATACGGGCGCGTAGGGACGAAAGCATGGTGAAAGCTCTGTCTGACAGTGACGGGCTTGTGGCCCGATTGATCGATGGACCGGTAAACGGATGGGGTGGATAAAACTTGAGGGTTGCTGCCAAAAATTGAGAGTTGGCTCTGGAAAGTGATGAGCGGATCTCGGCTATCGCGCCTCGTGCACCGGGTTGGCGCGATGGGCCCGGTTTGATCCAACGATTGCGCGCCGCGGGTCGACACTTTTGCCCTTGTCGCGCGACGAAACGTCGAGCCCCTGTCGCGCCGACGCCCGCCCGGCAAAGAACTTTCAGTCGATCGGGACGAAACCGGGCGCCGGGCTGCTACAATCGCCGTCCAACCTGAATGATCGTGCGAAATGGGTTTCGAACAACTCGCAGAATTGAAGAAGCAGCTCGCCAAACAGCGAGCCGACGCCAAGCCGCAAGGCAAGTCCTCCACCCAAGCTCCCGCCAAGTCGTCCGGCAAGCCGGCGCACAAGCCGGGCGGCCGGCCTGCCGCTGCCGGCGGCAAGCCGTCGTCGGGCAAGCCCGCGCACGCGCAGGCGCGCCGGCCGGCACCCGCCGCCGACGCGAAGCCAGTCAACCCGACCGTGCTGGCCATCGGCAAGCTGCAGCGCCGCTTTCCCGCCGCGTTTCCCAAGAGTCCCGCGCCGAAGTTGCCGCTCAAGATCGGCATCTTCAAGGACCTGGTCGCGCATACCGCCGAGCTCGGCCTGGACGAAGCGCAACTGCGCGACGCCATCAAGGAATGGTGCCGCGGCAGCCGCTACTGGGCCTGCCTGGTCGACGGCGCGAAGCGGGTCGACCTGAACGGTGCCGAAGCCGGTGACGTGACGGCCCAGCAGGCCGCCGGCGCCGTGCGCCTGGACCAGGCACGACGCTCGCGCGCGGCCGCGAAGGCCAAGGCCGGCGACGCCGCCAAGCGCGGCGAAGCGGGCAAGGACGGCGACGCCGCCAAGGACGCAGCGGCCGGCGACGAAGCCGGCGCGGCTCAAGCCGTGACGGCGCAGGATCAGGCCGGCACGCCGGCCTTGGTCGAGACGTCGACGGCAGCGGATGAGGCCGAGACGGCAGCGCCGGCTGCCACCCCCGAGGCGGCGCCGGCAGCCGATGCCGGCGAGCCGTCGCCCGCCGCACCGGAAGCAACCGAACCGAAGTAAGGACGCTCACCCTGCTGGTCTCTTCCGAGGCCAGCAGGAACGACAAGGCCCCGGCGCCGTTTCCGGCCGACCGGGGCCCTGCCCGAACGTCCCACGACGCGCCCACGGCGAAAGCCGTCGGCGCGTCGTCGTTTTCGCGTCAGCGGAACATGGTCGTCGCCAGCTCCACCACCTCGTTGCCCTTCGCGTTCAGCACGGCCTTCAGCATGTAGAGGCTGAAGCCCTTCGCCTGCGCCCATTCGATCTTTGGCGGCAGCGCGATCTCCTGGCGCGCGATGCGCACGTCCACCAGCACCGGATGCGGGCGCGAGAACGCATCCTTCAGCGCCGCCTCCAGTTCGTCCGAGCGCTCGACGCGAATCCCGTCGATGCCGGCGCCACGCGCGATCGCCGCGTAGTCGGTATCGGCCAGGCGCGTATCGTCGTCGAGGTAACCGCCGGCCTTCATCTCCATCGACACGAAACCCAGCGAGCTGTTGTTGAACACCACCAGCGTGAGCGGCAGCTTCAACTGGCGCGCCGTCAGCAGCTCGCCCATCAGCATCGACAGGCCGCCGTCGCCGCACAGCGCGACCACCTGGAGCCCCGGCAGCGCCGCCTGCGCGCCGAGCGCCTGCGGCAGCGCATTGGCCATCGAGCCGTGGTTGAAGGAGCCGAGCAGCCGGCGCTTGCCGTTCATCTTCAGGTAGCGCGCGGCCCATAACGTCGGCGTCCCGACGTCGACGCTGAACACCGCGTCGTCGGCCGCCAGCTCGCTGACCAGCCGCGTCAGGTATTGCGGATGGATCGGCGCGTCGCCCGGCGAGGGCCGCGCGAGGCTGTCGAGCCCCTCGCGCGCGTCGGCGTAGTGCTTGCGCGCGGCTTCCAGGAAGTGGCGGTCGGTCTTGCGCGCGAGGCGCCCCTGCAAGGCGGCGAGCGTCGCCTTGACGTCGCCGACCAGGCCCAGGTCGACCGATACGCGCTTGCCGATCGCCGCGCCGTGATGGTCGATCTGCACCACCTTGGCGTCGGCCGGGTAGAAATTGCGATACGGGAAATCGGTGCCGAGCATCACCAGCGTGTCGCAGGACTTCAGCGCGTGGTAACCCGAGCTGAAGCCGATCAGGCCCGTCATGCCGACATCGAACGGGTTGTCCCATTCGACGTGCTCCTTGCCGCGCAGCGCGTGGACGATCGGCGCGCCGAGCGTGTCGGCCAGCGCCACCACCTCGTCGTGCGCGCCGGCGCAGCCGCTGCCGCACAACAGCGCGACGCGCTTCGAGCCGTCGAGCAGCGCCGCCAGCGCGTCGAGCTGGGCCGCCGGCGGCACGCTCGCCGTGACCTCGTAGCTGACCTGGCCCGGCGTCGCTTCGGGTACCGCCTCCAGCGCGATGTCGCCGGGCAGCACGATCACGGCCACGCCGCGCTCCTCGATCGCGGTGCGGATCGCCCGATCGAGCACGCGCGGGAACTGCTTCGGGTTGCTGACCAGCTCGACGAAGTGACTGCACTCGCGGAACAACTCCTGCGGATGCGTTTCCTGGAAGTAGCCGAGCCCGATCTCCGAGGACGGGATGTGCGCCGCGATCGCGAGCACCGGCACATGGTTGCGCTGGCAGTCGAACAGGCCGTTGATCAGGTGCAGGTTGCCGGGCCCGCAGCTGCCCGCGCAGACCGCGAGCTTGCCCGTCACCGCGGCTTCGGCGCCGGCCGCGAAGGCGGCGGTTTCCTCGTGGCGCGTATGCGACCAGCTGATCTTGCCGAGCCGGCGCAGGCTGTCCGACAGCCCGTTCAGGCTGTCGCCCGTGACGCCCCAGATCCGCTCGACGCCGGCCTGAGCCAGGGTGCTAGCGAGATAGTCCGCAATGGTCTTGCTTGCCATGAGTCCTCCACTACTTGGGTGAGATCGATGGCGCGCCGCCACGGGCCAGCGGCGCGCGCGAGGAGGATGCAGGGGGTTGTGCCCCGCGCATCCGGGTCGGAATCTGCGGGTGATTGTGCACGGTTGCGGGGAAATGCGCAGTGAGGGGGGGAATGACGATGTCTGTCGCTACAGGATACTGGCAATCAGGTTGGATCGATGTCCAGCCCCACCAGTTGCCAGGTGGTGCTGACATCATATTTGGGCTGCTTCCCGAGCAGTCGATCGGTAAAATTCCGGTTGCCCAACACGATCGCAACCGGCATCACCATCCCTGCCGTGAAATGTTGCCGTGCACCTCCGGATATTTCCTGGCCATTGGCTTCCGGGCAGGTCCACCAGCCAGTCTGAGGACAGACGGAGCCAGTTTGCGCAAGCGTACCTAATGGCAGCGTTGATGCCGGTTCAGTGCTCGACACCTTGCTGCCGTTCGTCTGACGTAGCCGAATCGAGTTGATAACCGCATCAAAAATCTCAATGGCTTGATCATCCGAGATATTGGGACGCAGCGGATTCCCACGGTCGTCCTTGAACATTCCGCTCTGGAACTCGACAATCACGGTCGGCTTCAGCGGCTCGCCTATTTGCGTCCCTTGCGCTTCCCAACGGAATTGATGCGTACGGAACCCCAAATCGGTTGGATATGTTTCCAGAATTTCCTCGCCGTCACGACCGTTGACTGACCGCTGCCCTTTGCGCAAGGTCTTGATCAGACCGACTGCACCTTTCAAGGCGTCAGGCACAGGCGTGCCCGCGATCCGTTCAAGCAACTTCGGCTCACCGAGCTTTGTCACTGTCATTGTGCGAACCGACACGAGCACTCCAGGCCAACGATCGAATTTAAAGCTGATCCCGGCATCCTCGGACTGAGCGTTCGCCCCGTTATTTTCGATAAACCCATTCTTCAAACAGAATCCAGGTTCGCCTGAAATATTATCTGAAGTTCGAGCGTGAAGATTGGGAAGAATATCATCCTTAAATCTTGATATGACGCCACCTACTTTGGCAGGGCTATAGCCAGTACCCTGCATGGAAAACGAATAACCCTGATCCCAGCGATATGCCTCCACTCCTGCCGCAGGACCTGTCAAAAGCTTCTTGGATAGTTCGAAAATTCTAATATTCCTGGACGGGCTGACCACCGAAACCAGCTTATATTCGTTCTTCTGCTTACCGGCTTTCAAGTCACCTTCACGGGAAGTCATTCTCCTATCGAAATCAGCCTGACTCTCCGATGCCGAATCAATCCGTTCAAACACATACTCGTATGCCTGGCCATTTATTTTTGCATCCGACGGCACATCGACAAGATAGCGACCCAAACAATAGCTTTTGACATCACTCATCTCCGCCCCTTTCGCGTAGCAGATGGTAGTGAGAAACACGGCGCAAAGCGCCGCCATGAATTTTCGGCTAACCATGTCACTCCTTGGTAGATGGCAGCTCACTGACAGGCGGGGCGAGTTGCACAATTTTTCCAACACAATAGAGCACATTGTACTGGACGTTCAAATTGGCATAGCTCATTTGATGATCGAATCCCGTCATCTTGAAAACCTTCGGCAATGGACTTCCTTGCGCAAGAAGAGCCCCCGAAGGCATCGGGACAGTGCCGTCACCAGAATTATCCTTGTCGCTTTCGGTAGGCGCCTTTTTATTTTCCAATTTGAATTTTACTTTCCGCTCCCCCGCACCAAGCGTCGCCGCACCGAGATATGTATAGGACAAAGCTTGAGTCGTTGATATTGTCGACCCCAAGTCTCCGCTCATCTCATCTGACGTTATCCATTTTATTCCCCCAAATGAGATCTGTTCGCTATCGCTGCCGTAGTGAGCATAGGTGACGGGATGAAAGTCCAGTTTCAATTTTTCATGAAAACCTTGTGCCGTTGTAATGGCATCTCCGTATCGGGTCATCGCAGGCTTTTCCTCTGTCGCCAGCTTCGCAGGATCAATCAGGGTCTCGTCTACCATACCCCACCAGACATCTTGCACACGCTTACTATAGATTTCCGAATACGGATCAGAGATCGGCAGTGGCGGCATGACCTCCTGCATCTTGCCGTTGCGATGCTGCTCGAACTTCAGCCAGCCTGGCGGATAGTAAGTCGTAGGCAAAAGCTCCAGCGGCCCCGGCGATTGGGCGGCCACACAGGTGAAATCGGACGAATCCCAACCGAGAATCGTCGATAACACCATGCCTTGTATGTCGAAGAATCCTCCGGTCTCAACCCCAGAGCGAAATCGACGGTAGACCACGGGCGCCCCACCGACTGGCAGCACACTATGCACCACGCCCAGCATGGATGACTCTGCCTTTTGTGCTGCCCGGCGTGTAACGAGACCACCCATCGAATGGGTCAGAACGATGACCTTGTCGGTGGGAATCCAGTATTTGCCTTTCTTGTACCAATCCTGTATTTCCTGAATTCGCTGAACCAGCAGGTCGGATGCAACCTCGTTACTGTCCAGCCAGTTGTACCCACATGCCCAGACTGGATAGTAATAATCATCAAGGCGCGAAAATTCACTTTCGGTAAGTGGAGGCACCTCGGCATTCACTGGATGCCAGTCGTGCTGGACTACGTCGACGGTCTCGCTGTGCGTCGACAAGAAACCGCTCTTGTCGATCCGCTTGAGTGTCTGCGCCGTTTTCCATACCGGCATTTCCTCCATTTTTCCCAGAGGTGTTTCCAAATACTGATCATTCAATGCCGCTTCCAACTCCGCCAGAATTCCGCCATAGCTGTCAAAATGCAACTGCCCCCACCCTCTACGTTTCGCCTCCTCGTTGGTCAACGTATATAGATGTTTAGGGATATCGACCTTACCAGCGTCGTTCACCTTGACCATGGCGGGATTCATCTGCTTTTGGCGCTCGGCGGGCGTCTGCCCCCTGCGCCTACCGAATTCCCCCAGCCCCGCCAGGATGCCATTGGGGGGTGTCCATACATCAGCACCCTCTTTCGGCGCAGCACTATTCGCGCAAAGATTGGTCCCCATGATGCCCGGCACGAAGATGATCGGAATCACGTGACGCGGCGGCATCACGCATAATGCACGCATCTTGAAGCTTTCCGGGCTCGTCACGCTTCTGAATATCGGATCGCCATTCTCGTCAAACTCCAAGGGAACGCGGCGGCGCGCCTGTGCGTGAACCGGTGAAGTGAGGCTGCGTTCGTCGGTGGGTGTCGCCATGTCGAAATCCGATAATTTAGAGTTTTGGAATCAGCGTGATCGGCCGGATTTGCGTGTCCTGCACGATGTTTTGATTCGCCCCGTCCGCGGCCACCTTGCCCATGTCGCGCACGGCGCTGGTTTCATCGGTCACATGATGCTGAAGCTGCTGATACGCGCTCCCGTTGCGCGACGCAACAGCAAACTGCTCATTGGTCTTCATCGAGGAATCCGGCATATGCGGTAGCTCAGGATTACCTCCTCCGCCGCTCGTATGGCTGAATCCCGACGACTGAACCGTGTGCGGCCCACTAGATGAAGTCAACACCTTGCCCTCAGCGAACGACTGCGTGACGCCATTCGACTTGAACATGATGCTCGGCGCTTCGATCACCAGCTCTTTCAAGGAATAGATATGTACGCGCTCGGACGCACCAATTTCCGCTTTGCCTTGGTGCGCTTGCACGACAATATCGCCCGTGCCTGCGATGAGCTTCATACCGGCCTTCGCAAACGCCGACAGTCCTTGAGCCGCTCGCAGGAGGATCTTGCGACCAGTACTAATGTTGGCGTCCTGAACCGCTACCACATCGAAATGCGTTCCCGCCGATGCCACCACATTATGTGGACTCGACAACGCAATTCCATCAGGTGCCGACAGTGCTATGGCAGCGCCTCCCTGTGCCTCACCATCCCATTGTTTGATTTGATCGACAAGCCTTTCCTGCGCCGCAGTATCAGTGCTGTCTGCTTCGTGCGTGGAGGACAGATCAGCAAGCTGTTTCGCAATCGCCAGTGCTGCCTCCAACTGCCCAATCAGTTCCTGCCGATCCAGCACCGCACCTTTCGCATTCGGCTGTACATCAGCTGAAATGAGTAATTGCGAGGCCCGGATGGCCCCCGATAGATCGGAGCGCAACTCGAAGCCTTCGCCGCGCCGCTCTGATGTCCCGTTGTCTCGAGGATGGCCGATCCAACCTTGGTTCAACTGCGTCTTGCCATGCTCGGACGAAAGCTTTGTCTTGATTTCGCTCTGCGTATCATCAAAAAGCAGTTCTCCGTAACCTACGCCCCCGACTTCCTTCGACCGGATACCGTAGAGCGCGGCATTGGCAGGAAGGCTACCCGCACTGGAAAACTGTGTCGGCGCGTAGTTCGCGCCGTGCATCGTCGCGATCGCAATCGGCTTGTCGGGGTCATTCTGCTGAAATACGATAAGAACCTCACTCCCGACGCGCGGCCACAGTGCCGTGCCAGCCTGATTGTCCGCCCACGGCAGCGCGTAGCGAATACGCGCGGAGTCGCGCGGCGTACCGCTTGCCCCCGCACGCGGATGCTCCTCGTTCCTGGCGAACGGGAACCGGACAGCAATGCAACCATCCTTATCCACGTCGATCTCCATGCCCTGCCCGCCGACGACGCGAGCGCTCATTGGCCCGACCGACGGCACGTCTGACGGATCGAAATCCGGGACGATCGGAATATCAGCTCTGACACACTCGAAACGATTGAGATAATCAGGACCGTCATCAAGCGCCAAGGGCCCGTGCTCCGGCGAAACCGTCAACAAATGATTGCGCACTCGTGTTTCAACTCGAGTCAGAACCAGGCGTCGTTGTTCGGCGGGATGCTGATCCAACTCTGCGTGCCCGGACAAGGAAAAAACCGTCCCCGCGCCACCACTGAATGCCCGTACAACGGCTTCACCCGAGAAATTCTTGGTGCGCTGTTCGTGTGCCTGCTGGCGCCGACGGTTGATTTGCTCGTAATGCTGAGAATCGTTCGCAATGTGCGGCGAATGATATTGATAGTCTGTCAGCGTGGACGCCAGCGCCTTGCCATGTTTGCCCTGGTCCCGCACGTTCGTTTCGCCGACTTCCTGAACACGCCCCGTCCGATAATCGGAGGACGCGCCGAGCACGGCATCCGGCATCAAGTAGCGATGCGCCTGAAATAGCGTCACCGCATCACCTGCCTCGGTCGCATTGGCGTGATGAAACGGAACCGTTCCAGCAGGATTGTCCGTCCACGCCTGCACGTTGTCGACCAGATGCAGCGTATGTACTGGCCACCCGTCCTTGACGTCGTGCGTGAAATACCAAGAAATGCCCTCGAGCCGCCAATGACGCATCAAAAATGCGGTATCGCTTTCACCCGCTTGCATCGTAAATGCTCGAGCCGGATATGTCGCCGCCAACCCTTTCAGCTCGAAGGAGAATGCGGCACCCAACACACGGTTTTCGTGGATATGCCCGGACAGGATTTCGGATGTGATATCGACAATCGACATGTCGCGATAAACCCGCCACGTCGTGCGATGCTTGAGAATGGACAGGGCATCTTCACAGACGAACTCGTTCAGCACGAAACCACCGTCCGACGCGAGCTGATGCGCGCTCGTGACAATCGCGCTGATGGTTCTGCGACTACCGGCAGCATCGCCGATCTGGAATGCAATGGGTACGCCGTTCAGCGCCTTGAGTGGTAGACGAATATCGGTGGACAACCAGCGCAACCTGTAATGCAACGACTCGCAAATCCCCTCGCTGCCGCTTAGCTCGTGCGGAAGAAGTGCGTTACCGGACAAACCTGCGTCCGGCGCGAGTTGTACTTGCAGTTGACGTTGAGATTGACTGAATATTGACCACAATTGGTCAAAATTCTTGAATGCTGAGGATAAGCCACCCAACGGATTCGAGGACGGCACAGACGCAAACGACGATATCGGCATGGTCTCTTTGGCAACGGACCATACGTAAAATCGTATGACCCGTGCTCACCCCGGAATTATAAATATCGAAACTGGTTGCATTCGGCAACCATCGCTTGTTGTCGTTACAGTAGCTCGTCCCCGGAAGCTCTCAATCCGGGAAAAGCCATGACTATGATTCATTGAATTTGCGGCCCGATTCACTGAGCAGTCACACGACGACTGCGCGCATGATTTTAGCTTACAAACTCTGAACTGCGCACCCGGATCGCCTACATTTCTGACAATTATCTGTAACTCGAAGCCATCCCTGGCACCGATTCATTCGTCAACTAAAATGAAAGCGCGATCGGCGCCGAGCACCGGCTACCCATTGATTCAGTCAGTGTCACTGACTACCGGCGACGCCTCGCTTATTCAGGAAGGGACACAACTCACTCACGTATCCGACAACCGCGCCCGAACCGTATATTCCCCATCCATCTCCAGCTCCGGCTTCACCGTATACCTCGACGCATCAAAATCCACCGGCAGCGCCTCGACCGGATAACCGTGCTTCTCCCAGGCATCCAGCCCGCCCTTCAGCGCCCGCACATGATGAATATTCTTGCGCTGCAACTGCTGGATGATCTTCTTGGCCGTCGCCTCGTTCGGGCACACGCAATACACCACCAGCGGGCGCGTCATCAGCGCCGGATCGATTTGATCGGAGGAATCGAGATCGAGCGGATATGCGCCGGCGATCCGATACGCGTCCTTCTGGCGGATCGCGCGCGGCCGCGCGTCGAAGATCAGCGGCGGATCGGAGGACTTCATCATCGCGTCGAGCTGGGCCGGCTCGATGCGCACCTTCGCCAGCCAGCGGCGGAACTGCAGGCGCCGCACCCAGCGGTACAGCAGGAAGGTGACGAAGATCGCCGCGAAGGCGTCGAAGATGGTGCCGCCGCTGCTGCGTACCCACAGCACGATGCGCACGATCTCATGGTCGAGCGCGGCGCCGCCGAGCAGCCAGACGGTGGCCCACAGCGTGGCGCCGGTCAGGTCCCAGAACAGGAAGACCGGCACCGCGATCGCCGTGGTGCCGAGCAGCGGTGCCGACATCAGGCCGAGCCCCGGCAGGAACTTGGCGATCACCAGGATCGGCGCGCCGTAGCGCTCGAACACCTTGCGCGCGATCCGCAGCGTGGTGTCGAGCGACAGCGAATAACGCACCAGCCCATTCAGGAAACGCCGGCCGCGCAGGCGCCCCGCGCTGAACCACAGCGAATCGGCCAGCAAGGTGGCGCCGATCGCCGCCGCGAACATGCTCGCGTAGGAAGCCTGCCCCATTGCCGCCATCGTGCCGCCCAGGATCAGCATCGGCGCGGCCGGCACCGGCAGCCCGAGCTGCGTGACGAGCACGCTCAGGAACACGGCCCAGGGGCCGAGCGACGAGGGGATTGCTACGGGAAAGTGCCACACGGCGCCGCTCCTGATTCTTCAGATCGAGCCGGGCTGCGCGGCCTGGAACCGACCGGCGTCGAGCGCGCCGGTTGCGGCATCCGGCCGCATGACCGGGATGGCCGCATTTTAGACGGTTTCGGTTACAGCACGCAGGCAACGCATCATTGCGCAAAGCGATCCAAGCGGCGCGAGCCACGCCGGAAGCGGCTCGCGGCCGGGCGCAAGCCCCTCGGCGCGAACCGATGCGGTGCACTAAATGCACGGACGTGCCCCAAACGACCCCATCGGCATTGGGGCCAAGCGGCACACCGCATCGCGTGCCTGCCGCCCGGATTGCCAGGATCGCCGCCTGCCGCATGAATCGGCTGGATGGCTCCGCGGCTCGGCGACTTGGCCCGCGCGTCAAACCCGCCGCTCGGGCTGCCGGCCGGCCCGCGCCGCCACGGCGTCGGCGGCCAAGGCCGCGCGCTCGTCGGCGTGCAGCATCAGCACCGGCCGATCCGCGCCGCGCAGCAGCGACTCCGCCACGCTGCCGACCAGCAGCCGTCGCCAGCCGTGCAGCCCGTGCGTGCCCATCACGATCAGGTCCGCCTCGGATTCGGCGGCCGTGCGCAGCAGCACGGCCGCCACCTCCTCGCCATAGGCGTCCACGGCCCGCACCTCGCCCGCCACGCCGGCCGCCGCGAAGCGCGCCCGCGCCTCGGCCAGCACGGCGGTGGCGAGCTCGACGCCGGGCGGCAAGTCGGGCTCGGCGTCGGGAAAACCGGCATCGACATCCACCAGCCTGGCGGCATGCACCACCACGCAGACGGCCGTCACGACCGCCTGCATCGATACGGCCAGGCGCAGCGCCTCCTTGAGCGCACGGTGCGCGCCGGCACTGTCGTCGAGAGCAAGAAAGATGTGCTTGAACATGAATGGCCCTCCTGGTTGCGTCGTCTCTCGGGCGGCAAGGGCATCCAGCGCGATACGACGGCGAGCATCGTTGCGATTTAACAAACTGTGCTCGATTGCCTCTTGCCATTAGCCAAAAATAGGTAAACCGATCACAATTTCACATTGAAAAGAACGAACGCTCGTCACCGCGGCGAGCCGGCCGATGGACGCGCGCCGCAGTGGGCGCGCGGATACGGCTCGCGGCGCGGCTCACACCTATAACGTCATGACCGATAGCGGCTCTTCCCGCCCTTCTTCCGGCCCGGCCGGCGCCCGCCCGCGCTCGCGCCTGGCCGTCGAGCTGTCCCGCCCGGCCAGCGTGGGCTTTGGCGCCTTCGTGGTGGGCGCGGCGCTGGCCGCCGGGCTGGCCTGGTTCGTCGGCCAGTCCTGGCAGGACGCCGTCGGCGCGCGCTTCGCGCGGCGCGCCGGCAATGTCACCGCCAACCTGCATCGCGAGCTGCTGGCCAGCGGCGCGATGCTGAACGGCGCACGCGGCCTGCTGCAGCTCACGCCCGGCATCGCGCCGGACGCCTGGCGCGCCTACGTCGCCAGCCTCGATCTCGCCAACGCCCGCGCGCCGCTGCGCGGGCTCGGCTATGCGCGGCTCGATGCGTCCCCGGCCCGGCAGGGGCCGGCTTCCGCGATCGTGGCGACCCCGGCCCAGGGCCCGGCAGCCATCCTTCCCGGCTCGGCCGCCGATACGGCACGGGCGCCGTCGATGTTCGGCGCGCCGGCATCCTCGGCCGCTGCCGTCAAGCCGCCG